>NZ_CBCPLW010000009.1:0-192374 GCF_965119515.1 Aeromonas sp. Marseille-Q7275 | reverse complement strand
TGGGTATGGTAGGCCTCGCCACTTAAAAATTAATAACTGAAAGGTTCTGTGAGCTATGTGGAAATGGTTGCACCCTTATGCCAAACCCGAGCGCGCCTATGGGCTGGCCGGCACCCTGCTGCCCTGGTTTGTCGTGACAAGCCTGCTCGCCTTCATCATAGGCACCGTCTGGGGGCTGGCCTTTGCCCCCGCCGATTATCAGCAGGGAGACTCTTTCAGGATCATCTACATCCACGTGCCTGCCGCCATCCTCTCCATGGGGGCCTACTCCACCATGGCGGTGGCGGCCTTCATCGGCCTGGTGTGGCAACTGCGGATGGCGGACATGACGGTGGCGGCCATCGCCCCGGTGGGCGCCGTCTTCACCTTCATCGCCCTCTTCACCGGCGCCGCCTGGGGCAAGCCCATGTGGGGCACCTGGTGGGTGTGGGACGCGCGCCTCACCTCCGAGCTCATCCTGCTGTTTCTCTACCTCGGCGTCATCGCCCTCTACAACGCCTTCAGCGACAAGGTAGTGGCGGGGCGCGCCGCCGGCATACTGGCGCTGGTGGGGGTGATCAACCTGCCCATCATTCACTACTCGGTGGAGTGGTGGAACACCTTGCACCAGGGCGCCTCCATCACCAAGTTTGACAAGCCCTCCATCTCCCCCGAGATGCTGTGGCCGCTGCTCATCATGATACTGGCGTTTGCCACCTTCCTCGGGGCCCTGACCCTGATGCGGTTTCGCAACGAACTCCTGATGCGGGAGTGGCACCGCCCCTGGGTTGCCGACATCGCCAGACAGGAGAAGTAAGCATGCACTTTGCCTCATTCAGCGACTTCATGGCCATGGGCGGTTACGCCTTCTACGTCTGGCTCTCCTTCGGCCTGACCGCGCTCTGCCTGGTCGGCATCGTCATTTCCACCCGGTTGAAAACCCGCAGCCTGCTCGGCGAATTGCGCAACAAGCAGGCCCGCGAGGCCCGTCGCAAGGCGGCCCAGCAGATGGAGAACACCCTATGAACCCGAGACGCAAGAAACGCCTCACCATCATTCTGGCCATCAGCCTGGGCCTCGCCAGCGTGACTGGCCTAGTGCTCTATGCCCTCAGCCAGAACATCGATCTCTTCTATACCCCGAGCGAATTGGTGGAGGGCAAGGGGCCGGACAAGATCAAGCCGGAAGAGGGTCAGCGCCTGCGCATCGGCGGCCTGGTGGTGCCGGGCTCGGTGCAGCGGGATCCCCAGAGCCTCAAGGTGGCCTTCAAGCTGGTGGACAACGGCGGCCATCTGGTGACGGTGGAGTTTGACGGCATATTGCCGGATCTCTTCCGGGAAGGGCAGGGCATAGTCGCTCAGGGCACCCTCAAGGATGCGACCACGGTGGCCGCCTTCGAGGTGCTGGCCAAGCACGACGAGAACTACATGCCGCCGGAAGTGGCGGACGCCACCAATGGCATGCACTTCAAGCCCGAATATACCGAGGCGCAATTGCAGGGGGCCAAGCAATGACGTTGGCAGCCTTGACCTTGTGTTCACCTCGTTTCGCCGCCGGATCGGTATGTCTCACAGCGCCATCGAAAGGAAATAGTCAATGATCCCCGAAGTAGGGCAGTTCTCACCGTCTCATGCCTGTGCACCGGTTCTGGTCGCGGCGCAATTGAAAGGAAGTCAGCCATGATCCCTGAACTGGGGCAATTCGCACTGATCCTGGCCTTTGCCACCGCCCTGCTGCTGGGGAGCTACCCGCTGATCGGCGCCCGACTGGGGCGTCTCGGCATGATGTCGGCGGCCCGTCCGCTCGCCTACAGCCAGTTCCTGCTGCTGCTGCTCTCCTTCCTCTGCCTCACCTGGGCCTTCGTCGACAACGACTTCACCGTGCAGTATGTGGCCACCAACTCCAACAGCCTGTTGCCGTTGCAGTACCGCATCTCGGCGGTGTGGGGGGCTCACGAGGGTTCCCTGCTGCTCTGGGTGCTGACCCTGGGGGGCTGGACCGCGGCCGTGGCCCTGTTCAGCCGCAGCCTGCCGCTGGATGCGGTGGCGCGGGTGCTGGGGGTGCTCGGCCTCATCTCGGTGGGCTTCACCGCCTTCGTGCTGTTCACCTCTGACCCCTTCACCCGCACCCTGCCGTACTTCCCGGTGGATGGGCGCGACCTCAACCCCCTGCTGCAGGACCCGGGTCTCATCTTCCACCCGCCGATGCTCTACATGGGCTACGTGGGCTTCTCGGTGGCCTTCGCCTTTGCCATCGCCTCCCTGATGACGGGGCGCCTCGACGCCACCTGGGCGCGCTGGTCCCGTCCCTGGACCATGGCGGCCTGGGTCTTCCTGACCCTTGGCATAGTGCTCGGCTCCTGGTGGGCCTATTACGAGCTCGGCTGGGGCGGCTGGTGGTTCTGGGATCCGGTGGAAAACGCCTCCTTCATGCCCTGGCTGGCGGGCACGGCCCTGCTCCATTCCCTGGCGGTGAGCGAGAAGCGCGCCACCTTCAAGGCCTGGACTGTGCTGCTGGCGCTCTCGGCCTTCTCCCTGAGCCTGCTGGGTACCTTCCTGGTGCGCTCCGGCGTGCTGGTGTCGGTCCATGCGTTTGCCTCCGACCCGACCCGCGGCCTCTTCATCCTGGGCTTCCTGCTGGCGGTGATAGGCAGCTCCTTGCTGCTGTTCGCCTTCAAGGGCTCCCAGGTGAAGAGCCACGGCAAGCACGAGCTCTGGAGCCGCGAGACCCTGCTGCTTGGCAACAACATCCTCTTGGTGGCAGGCCTGCTGACGGTGTTGCTCGGCACCCTGCTGCCCCTGGTGCACAAGGAGCTGGGGCTTGGCAGCATCTCCATCGGCACCCCCTTCTTCAACCACATCTACAGCTGGCTGATCATCCCGTTCGCCCTGCTGCTGGGGGTGGGGCCGCTGTTCCGCTGGCGCCGTCAGGAGCTCGGTGAGCTCAAGGGCAAGGTGGTGCTGGCCCTGGGGCTGAGCCTGGCCGCCGCCCTGCTGCTGCCGCAGCTCTTCGCCGGGGAGTTCAAGCCCTGGGCCGCGCTCGGCATCGGCCTGGGCAGCTGGATCATCATCACCAGCATCCAGGAGACCTGGGTGCGCGCCACCCACAAGCACGGCTTTGCCACCGGGGTACGCAAACTAGGCAACAGCCACTGGGCCATGATCCTCGGCCACGTGGGGCTCGCGGTCAGCATCATCGGCATCGCCTGCACCCAGAACTACAGCATCGAGAAGGACTTGCGGATGCAGGCCGGCGATCGGGTGCACTTCGCCGACTACGAATTCGTGTTTGCCGGCATCAGCGAAAAGAACGGCCCCAACTACGACGGTTTCAAGGGGGTGCTGGAGGTGCACAGGAACGGCAAGCAGATAGCCCTGCTCAAGCCCGAGAAGCGGATGTACAAGGTCAGTCGCATGCCGATGACCGAAGCCGCCATCGATGCCGGCTTCACCCGGGATCTCTATGCGGCGCTGGGCGAGCAGCTCGACAACGGCGCCTGGGCGGTGCGGATCTACTACAAGCCCTTCGTGCGCTGGATCTGGTTCGGCGGCGTCTTCATGGCCATCGGCGGCGTGCTGGCCATGCTGGACAAACGCTACCGGTTCGGCCGTCGTGACGAGGAGACCAAGGCATGAGCAAGAAGACCTGGCTGTTTCTGCTGCCCTTCATCATTTTCCTGATGGGGGCCGTGTTCCTGTTCAAGGGACTCTACTCGGACCCCACCAAGCTGGAATCCGTGATGGTGGACAAGGAGGTGCCCGTGTTCACCCTGCAGGACATCTACGACCTCGACAAGCAGCATGACAGGAGCATCTTCAAGGGGCGTCCCATGCTGCTCAACGTCTGGGCCACCTGGTGCCCGACCTGCTATGGGGAGCACACCTACCTCAAGCAGCTGGCGGGGCAGGGCATTCCCATCGTCGGCATGAACTACAAGGATGAGCGGGACAAGGCCATCAAGTGGCTGGCGGAGCTCGGCAACCCCTATGAGGTCAACCTCTACGATCCGGACGGCATGCTGGGGCTGGATCTGGGGGTCTACGGCGCCCCCGAGACCTTCTTCATCGACAGCCAGGGCATCATCCGTTATCGCCACGTGGGGGACGTCAATCCCGAGGTCTGGGCCTCGACCCTCAAACCCATCTTCGAGGCCATGAAGTGAGGGCAACTCTGATGAAAACGCTTATTGCATCCCTGTTGCTGCTGGCGGGCCTGCTGGGTGCCGGCCAGGCTCGCGCCGCCATCGACGTCTACACCTTCGACAGCGATGCCCAGGAGCAGACCTTCCGCGAGTTGACCAAGGAGCTGCGCTGCCCCAAGTGCCAGAACCAGGACATCGCCGACTCCAATGCGGGGCTCGCCAAGGATCTGAGGGACAAGACCTACCAGATGGTGCGGGACGGCAAGGACAAGCAGGAGGTGGTGGATTACATGGTGGCCCGTTACGGCAACTTCATCCTCTATGATCCCCCCCTGATGGCCTCCACCCTGATCCTCTGGCTGGGCCCCCTGCTGGTCATCGTCATCGGTGCCGCCACTGTGGTGGTGCGCAGCCGCCGTGCCCCGGCGGCGACAAAACGAATGGATAACGCCCTGAGCGAAGAAGAGCGGCGCCGTCTGGCCGAGCTGCTCAAAGAGGAAGAGAAACAATGACCGCATTTTGGATAGTGATCGCGGCCCTGCTGGCGTTGGCGAGCCTGGCGCTGATCCTGCCGCTGTGGCGCGGCGAGGGTCGCCAGAGCATCAGCCGTTCGGCCCTCAACAAGCAGCTCTACCGTCAGCGTCTGCGGGAGATAGGCGAGGAGCGTGAGCAGGGGATACTGGCCGAGGAGTCCGAGTCTCTGGTGGAGCTGCAACGCAGCCTGCTGGACGACATCCCCGACGTGGAGCAGAGCGCCCGCGGCGGCAAGAGCCTGATCTGGATCCCGGGTGTGCTGGTGCTGGTGGTGGTGAGCCTGGGGCTTTATTACCAGCTGGGGGCCTGGCAGGAGGTGAGCCGTTGGCAGGATGCCAGCAGCCGTCTGGGTGAGCTCAGTAACCGCATCCTGGTGGAGCGGGATGCCGAGGTGACAGAGCAGGATCTGCTGGATTTCACCTTAGGCCTGCGTACCCGCCTCAAGGATGAACCGAACGACTACCGCGGCTGGCTGCTGCTGGGGCGTCTGACCCTGGATGGCAACGACCCCGAGATGGCCCGCGAGGCGCTGGAGCGGGCCTACTCCCTGGCCCCGCAGAAGGCCATGGTGGCGGTACCCTATGCCCAGGCCCTGATGATGACGGGGGAGGAGGCCAGGGCGGATCAGCTGCTGCAGGCGGCCATCGCCCAGGATCCGGCCAACATAGAGGCGCGTTCGGTCCATGCCTTCATGGCGCTGCAGAAAGAGGACTTCCAGACCGCGCTGGTGCGCTGGCGAGCCATGTTGCCGCTGCTGGAGCAGGGCTCGACCCGTCACGCCATGGTGGAGCGCTCCATCGAGTATGCCGAGCAGCAACTGCGTCAGCGCGGCATCGCCGTGACAGCCGCACCCGCCGCCCAGGCCGAGCAGGGCAAGGCCCAGGTAGTGGCGGTGAAGGAGGGAGAGTATCCCCTGCACATCACTCTGGCGCCGGGCATCCAGCTGCCGGAGGATGCCCACCTGTTCGTCTTTGCGGTGATCCCCAATGGCCCGCCCATGCCCATCGCTGTCAAGCGCATCCCGGGTCCGCAGTTGCCCCTCACCCTGTCACTGGGGGATGGGGATGCCATGATCGAGGGGAGCAAGCTGGCGGCCTATCCCGAGCTGCAGTTCAAGGCTCGCCTCTCCCGGGGCGGCAACGTCATGAACAAGGAAGGCGCCTTCGAGGGGGTCTCGGTCACAGTGCCGACCACCACCATCCCCACAGCGCCGATTGACATCCGCATCGATCACGCACTCTAATACCCCCTTGGCCCGACCCCGGGACGGGGCGGGCCTACCTATAATCCATAAAGATTCCCAAAAAAGCTTAGGACTTTCATATGTATCTGCGTTCAGGAGCATTGGCAGTGGCACTGTTGTTGGGGGGTTGTGCCGGTGGCCCTCCCAAGCCGGGCCCAGAGAGCCTGGATCTCAACGAAACCCCCAGCCGCCCAGAGGCAACCAGCACGGCCAGCGATCCCCGTGACCCCTTCCAGGGGGCGAACCGGGCCATGTGGGCCATCAACTACGACGTGCTGGAGCCCTACGTGGCCCGCCCCGTGGTCCATGGCTATGCACGCTATGTGCCGCAGGGGATGAAAGACGGCATCGACAACCTGGTGGAGAACTTCGACGAGCCGAGCAGCATGATCAACCACCTGCTGGTCGGCGATCTGAAGGGGGCGGGGACCAACCTGGGCCGCTTCACCCTCAACACCACCATAGGTCTGCTGGGGATCTTCGACGTGGCCAAGCATGCCGGCCTCGAGCGCAACATGCTGGAGATGGATACTGTGCTCGGCAAGGCGGACATCGGGGATGGTGCCTACATCATGGTGCCCGTCTACGGCCCGACCACCACCCGCGAGCTGGTGGGGGATACCATTGATACCGTGTACTTCCCCTACGCCCTGCTGACCTTCCCGCTGCGGGTGGTGCACTGGGCGCTGGATGGCCTGGGCACGCGCTCCAAGCTGATCGATCAGGAGCGGATCATCGACAATGCGCTCGATCCTTATGCCCTGACCAAGGACTTCTACCTGCAGTACAACGACGGCAAGGTGACGGGTCGCCAGCCTGAGCTCAAGCAGCAGGGCCAGCAGGAGGATGACAGCAGCCTGGACGAGTATCTGGACGAGATAGACCAGTAACGACCCATGGTTATCAGAAAGGCGCCCATGGCGCCTTTTTCGTTGCCTGTTCGCCATAAAAAAACGCCCCGCAGTGCGGGGCGTTTTGGCAAGAAAGAGGCTATCAGGCAGCCAGGTTCTTGGCCACGAATTCCCAGTTGACCAGGGCCCAGAAGGTTTCCATGTACTTCGGACGCAGGTTGCGGAAATCGATGTAGTAGGCGTGCTCCCACAGGTCGACGGTCAGCAGCGGGGTGGTCCCGGCTTCGGTCAGCGGGCAGCCGGCGTTGGAGGTGTTGACGATGGCCAGGGAGCCGTCGGCTTTCTTCACCAGCCAGGTCCAGCTGGAACCGAAGTTACCGATGGCAGACTTGGTGAACGCATCCTTGAACTCGGCGAAGGAGCCGAACGCCTTGTTGATGGCATCGGCCAGGGCGCCGGTGGGCTCGCCACCGCCGTTCGGGGAGAGGCAGTGCCAGTAGAAGGTGTGGTTCCAGATCTGGGCGGCGTTGTTGAAGACACCGCCAGTGGAGGTCTTGATGATCTCTTCCAGAGACTTGCCTTCAAACTCGGTACCCGGCACCAGGTTGTTCAGGTTGACCACGTAGGTGTTGTGGTGCTTGCCGTGGTGATATTCCAGGGTTTCCTGGGAGATGTGCGGTTCCAGAGCATTGATTGCATAGGGCAGAGCGGGAAGTTCGAAAGCCATTTTCTACTCTCCATTGGCTGGGCCGTGCGAAGGCTACGGTTGCAAGACATTGCGTACTCTTTTCTATGTTGAAAAGAATTGTTCTTGAAATGATGGGGCCAGGCGGCCCAAAGCCCGTCGATTGTAGCAGCATCAAAGATGGGCGAACAACTCTTGATTCTCGCCATGATCCGGATCAAGCTGCGGCGTATTGATTCATCACTTCTTGCATCCGGGACGGTTTGCCAGTTTGTGGTCTGCCCGGTTTGCAGTAGAATGGCCGCCGAAATCGCTCTAGTGAGGCATTTATGGAAACTATTGAAAAGATCAAACAGCAGCTGGCTGAGAATCCCATCATCCTGTACATGAAGGGATCCCCCAAGCTACCCAGCTGCGGTTTCTCTGCCCAGGCCTCCCAGGCCCTGATGTCCTGTGGCGAGCCCTTTGCTTACGTCGACATCCTGCAAAACCCGGACATCCGTGCCGAGCTGCCGAAATTTGCCAACTGGCCGACCTTCCCGCAGCTGTGGGTGGAAGGTGAGCTGGTCGGTGGTTGCGACATCATGATCGAGATGTTCCAGGCTGGCGAGCTGCAGACCCTGATCAAGGAAGTCGCCGCCAAGCACAAGCAGGATGATGCCGCCGCCGAATAAGGTCGCATCCCATCATGCAAAAAGGGGAGCCATTGGCTCCCCTTTTCTATGGGTGCGCAGGGCCTTAGGCGATCCGCTCGATCCGTGCCATGTAGAAACCGTCGAAACCGGTCTCGGAGGGGCTGACGGTGTGGTCATCCCGCAGGCGATAGTTCTCGTTGGCCGCGAGGAACTTGTCCACCTGCTGGCGGTTCTCCTCTGGCAGGATGGAGCAGGTTGCATAGACCAGCAGACCGCCCACCTTCACCATCTGGCTGTAGCGCTGCAGGATCTCTTCTTGCAGGGCGACCAGCACCGGCAGACGCTCGGCGGTGTCGCGCCACTTGGCATCCGGATTGCGCTTGAGCACGCCAAGACCGGAGCAGGGCACATCCAGCAACACGCGATCGGCGCTCTCCTTGAGGCGCTTGACGGTCTTGCTGCTGGTGATGACCCGGGTCTCCACGTTGTGGGCACCGGCGCGGCGGGCGCGCTGCTTGAGGTTCTCCAGCTTCCACTCTTCCACGTCCATCGCCAGCAGGCGGCCCTTGCCTTCCATCATGGCGGCGATGTGCAGTGTCTTGCCACCGGCACCGGCGCAGGCGTCGATGACCCGCATGCCCGGGGTCACTTCCAGGGCGGCGGCGACCAGTTGGGAGCCGGCATCCTGCTGCTCGAAGCAGCCATCGGCAAAGGCCTTGGTGCGGAACAGGGCGGCATCCGAGGTGACCTGCAGGGCAGTCTCCACCCCGTCAACCGGAATGGTGGTGACATGCTCTTTGGCCAGAATGGCCTGCAGCTCTTCCCGGGTGCACTTGAGGGTGTTGACCCGCAGGTAGCGCTTGGGCATCCAGGCCAGGGCGGCACGCTCGGCAGGCCAGGCCTCCCCCAGCTGCTCGCTGCCCAGCTTCTCCAGCCAGCTCGGGCAACCATCCATCAGCACCGGGTTCTTTTTGGCCTCGGTCAGACGGCGACGGAATGCCTCTTCATTGAAGCGATCCAGGGTCGGGTTGTTGGGCTGGGCAATCTTGTGGAAGGCGTGCCAGCTGTGCAGCAGCGGCCAGACATTCTTTTCGGCCTGACGGACCTGGATGCCGGTCAGGAAGCAATAGAGGCTGAGACGACGCAGCAGGTCGCCGGTGACCAGGGCAATCCTTGCCTGTTCTTGCGGTTTGAGTTCGATGCCGGAGAAGTGACGGGCATAAGCGCGGTCCAGGGTGAGACCCTGACCGAGTACATCGTCAACAATGGCAACGACCAGATCCCCGAAACGGGGCAACAGTGGGGATTTGAGCATGAGATTAACCTTGGCCAAAAAAGGATGAACCGGCCCGTGACACAGGAGGGTTCTGAAACGGACAAATCCGCGCCATGATAGGGGCTAGACTGCATTGGTGCAACCGTCCCCATTCGGGGAATGTACAGAGGATGGGGCTGGACTTCTCACCCTGGCAGGAAAATGATGCTGAGGCAGTTCAGGCGAACGCATGGAAAAAGGAATTACAAAGATGCAGTTGATGAAATACTCTCCGCTGGCGTTGCTGGTGGCCGGTCTGATGAACGCCACCGGCCTGGCCGCCAGTGAGTGGAATACGGTGGCGGCGCGGGCCACCGCCGCCGATGGCTATGAGGTGCGGGCCAGCCAATATCGCATTGCCACTGTGCCGGCCGATCACTTCGCCGGTTTGCAGGGAGGGGAGCCCCGACTGACCCTGCCGCTGCCGGATGGCAAGGAGGTCACCTTCAACCTGCAGGCCTATGATCTGCTGCCATCGGATCTCGCCGCCAGGTATCCCGGCATTCTGGCATTCAAGGGGTATGACGAGTCCAATCCGATGGAGACGGGGCGCTTCGATCTCGGTCCCCAGGGGTTCCACGCCATGTTCAGCCACCAGGGCCGCATGGTGTTCGTGGACCCGCTCAGAAACGGTGAAGGCTACGCCATCTATTACCAGCAGGATGCCCACAGCCGGCTGGAGGAAGAGGCGGACAGGGTCATCGGCTCCCAGGCCAAGGCGCTGGCCCGTCAGGTTCTGGTGGATGGCAACGAGCGCAAGCTCTACGTCATCGCCATCTCGGCGGCGGGGGAGTACACCCAGTATCACGGCGGCACCGTAGAGGCGGGTCTCGGCGCCATCGCCACCCTGCTCAACCGGGTCAACGAGGTGTACCAGCGTGACGTCGCCGCCGAGTTCCAGCTCGCCAGCGGCAACGACACCATCATCTTCACCGACACCGCCACCGATCCCTTCAACAACGATGACGGTGACATAGATGCCAACGTCACTGTGCAGCAGCAGGCACAGAGCCAGGCTGGCACCAAGCTCGGCCCCTTCGACATAGGGCACGTGGTCAACACCGGGGGCGGCGGCCTGGCGGGGCTGGGGGTGCTCTGCACCGCGGAGAAATCGGCGGGCATGACGGGTTCCCCCGATCCGGTGGGGGATGCCTTCTTTATCGACTACGTGGCCCACGAGATTGGCCACCAGTTCGGCGCCGACCACACCTTCAACGGCACCACAGGCAGCTGCGGCGGCGGCAACCGGGAGGCCAGCCAGGCCTGGGAGCCCGGCAGCGGCAGCTCCATCATGGCCTACGCGGGGATCTGTGGGGAGGAGAACCTGCAGGCCAACAGCCTGCCCTACTTCCACAGCAAGTCCATCGAGCAGATGCGAGCCCACATGGCCACGGTCGCGAGCTGCGGCACTCCCCAGCGCCTGACCAACAACGCGCCCCAGGTCGCCGCCGGCAACGACTATGTGATCCCGGCCAACACCCCCTTCGTGCTCAAGGGCGCCGGGGCGGATCTGGATCAGGATCCCCTGAGTTACACCTGGGAGCAGATCGATCTCGGCACCGAGTCCTTCAGCGTCGCCAGCATGGTGGACGACGGCAGTCGCCCGCTGTTTCGCTTCGTGGCGCCGACCGCGTTGCCGGAGCGTACCCTGCCAAGCCTGCCCTCCCTGCTCACCAACACCCTGGCGAAGGGGGAGGCCTGGCCTGCCACCAACCGGGATCTCAACTTCCGCCTCACGGTGCGGGATGGCAAGGGCGGTGTCGCCAGTGACGACATGAAGATCCAGGTGGTCAACACCGGCAAGGCCTTTGCCCTGACCAGCCCGCTGGTGACCCCGCTGGGAGCTGGCACCAGCCAGACCATCAGTTGGGACGTGGCCGGCACCAACGCGGCCCCCATCAACTGCAGCAAGGTGGATCTCTCCCTGACCCGGGACGAGGGGGTGAGCTGGACCCTGCTCGCCAGCGGCCAGCCCAACTCGGGCTCGGCCAGCGTCACCATACCCGCAGGCAACGACGGCACCGCCAGGCTGAAGGTTGCCTGCAGTGACAACCTCTTCTTCGCCATCAGCCCGCTCAAGCTGTCGGTGACCCAACGTGGGGAAGAGGGCGGCGGTGGTGGCGGTGGCGCCCTCGGCTTCTGGACCCTGGCCCTGGCGCTGCTGGGCTGGCAACGGAGGCGGGCATGAGGCTGGCCGGCGTGCTGCTGCTCGCCCTGCTCGGCGGCTGTCAGGCCGATGCCGACACCCTGGATCAGGCGGTCAGTGCCAGCCTGGCAAGGCAGGACTACCGGCTGATAGTGCGGGCCGGTCGTGGCGAGGTGGCACCCGGCATCGCGGCGGATCAGCAGGCGGCGGCCAAGGCCCGCTGCGGCGTGCGTTATCTGGAGGGGCTCGGCGATGTCATCAAGCCGGATCAGAAGGAGGCCCACGCCAGGCTGAGCGCCTATGCGGCGGAATATAACCGGCAAATGCTAGCCCATTGCCCGCCGGTTGACGGCAAACCATAGGCAGGCGGCAAGCTGCCGGCAGAAAAAGGGAGGCATAGGCCTCCCTTTGTGTTTCTTGTGCCGGCATTTGGCCGCCCCCAGGCTTGTACCCATGGCGTGCTCGTCGCACAATGCCTGCACCCATAGCCGCAGGGGCGGCAAAGAAAGAGAGAAGGAAAATCAAGATGATGGATGTGGCTGATCTGCGTCGTGAATACACCAGGGGCGGACTGCACCGGGCCGATCTGCCGGCCGAGCCTCTCGCCCTGTTCGAGAAGTGGCTGGCCCAGGCGTGCGAGGCCAGGCTGACCGACCCCACCGCCATGGTGGTGGGCACAGTGGATGCCGACGGCCAGCCCTGGCAGCGTACCGTGCTGCTCAAGCACTACGATGCCGAAGGCATGGTGTTCTACACCAACATGGGCAGCCGCAAGGCGCATCAGCTGGAGGGCAACCCCCGCATCAGCCTGCTCTTCCCCTGGCACCCCCTGGACAGACAGGTGCACGTGACCGGCCGGGTGGAGAAGATGAGCACCTTCGAGGTGATGAAGTACTTCCACAGCCGTCCCAAGGATAGCCAGATAGCCGCCTGGGTCTCCAAGCAGTCGACCCGCATCTCGGCCCGCGGCGTGCTGGAGGCCAAGTTCCTGGAGCTCAAGCAGAAGTTTGCCAATGGCGAGGTGCCGCTGCCGAGCTTCTGGGGTGGTTTCCGGGTGCGGATCGAGACGGTGGAGTTCTGGCAGGGCGGGGAGCATCGCCTACACGATCGCTTCTACTACACCCGCGAGGGGGATGGCTGGCACATAGAGCGACTGGCCCCCTGATGAACATAGCCAGGCTCAAGAACTTCACCGAGATAGTGAAGAACAACTTCAACATCTCGGCGACGGCAGAGAAGCTCTACACCTCCCAGCCGACCCTCAGCAAGCAGATGAAGATGCTGGAAGACGAGCTGGGGCTGGCGCTGTTCACCCGCAAGGGCAAGAACCTGGTGGGCCTGACCCCCATGGGGGAGCAGGTGATGGAGCTGGCCAAGGGGGTGGTGGCCCAGGTGGAACAGATTGGCCAGCTCTCCCTTGGGGATCAGCTGGCCACCAGCGGGGTGCTGCGCATCGCCACTACCCACACCATGGCCCGCTACAAGCTGCCGTCGGTCATTACGGAATTCTCTCGCCGCTACCCCGAGGTGAGCATACAGCTGCATCAGGGGGCGCCGGCCCAGCTGGCGCAGATGGTGCAAAACGGGGATGTGGAGATGGCCATCGCCACCGAGTCCATGCACCTGTTCGACGAGCTGGCGACCGTTCCCTGTTACCGCTGGGGGCGCGGCGTTGTGGTGCCCCACGGTCATCCGCTGCTCGACTGCCAGCCGCTCGCCATGGCGGATCTGGCCCGCTTTCCCCTCATCACCTATGTGTTCGGTTTCACCGGTCGCTCCAAGATGGACAAGGCGTTCGGTCGTCATGGCCTCAGCCCCCGCATAGTGCTGACCGCCACCGACAGCGACATCATCAAGCACTATGTGCGTCTCGGCATGGGGGTCGGGGTGATCGCCACCTCGGCGTTCGACGAGGGGGACAGGGAGAGCCTGGTCTGCCTCAACATCGATCATCTGATCGCCTCGAGCGTGGCCCATGTCTGCCTGCGCAGGCATGCCCACCTGCGGGACTACATGTACGACTTCATCCACCTCTATGCCCCCCATGTGAGCCGGGAGACGGTGCAGCTGGCGCTGCTCAACCAGGGGACGCCCGCCCCGTCGACGACCCTGCCCTGGTTGTAGCGCCGGATCCGTGCTGCGGCCCTGAACGACAGAGACAACTAGCCGGGGCTGCGATGCAGCGCGAAATGGCAGAGGCAAAAAAGAGAGGCCATTGGCCTCTCTTTTTTATTTCCGTCGGGTGACTCGGCTGCCCTGGTCGCCAGATTGACAAAGATCTGGGCTCCCACCAGCAGGCAGTCATCATCCAGGTAATAGGGATTGGCATGCAGGTAGTTGCAGAGCCCCTGTTGCCTCTCAGGCTGCCCTGGTCGCCAGATTGACAAAGATCTGGGCTCCCACCAGCAGGCAGTCATCATCCAGGTAGTAGGGATTGGCGTGCAGGTAGTTGCAGATCCCCTTGGCCTGGCAGCCGCTGCCGAGGAAGAACATGGCCCCCTTGCGATCCGGGGTGGCGTTGATCATGTAGCTGAAGTCCTCGCTGCCGGTCATGGGCTGGCCCTGTGCATTGATGCCCTCGGCGGGCAGCACCTCGGCGGCGGCTTGCAGCAGGCGCTCGCAGGCCTCGGCATGGTTCTCCACCGCCGGGTAGCCGGCATGGACCATGGTGGTCTTGAAGCCGCGCAGCTCGCTCTGGGCGATGAGGTCCCTGAAGCTGTTTTTCAGGATCTGGTCGGTTTCGGCGTCCATGGCGCGGATGGTGCCACGGGCCTGCACATGATCGGCGACGGCGTTGGGAATGGTGCCACCGTTGATCATGCCGCAGCCAAAGACCGCCGGGCTGAACGGGCTGGTGCGCTTGGCGACTATGTAGTCCATGTCCTCGATGATCCGCACCGCCTCGCGGATGGCATCCAGCCCCTTGTGGGGGGTGGAGCCGTGGGCCGAGATGCCGTGCACATCCAGGGTCCAGGCCGAGCCCCAGGAGGACATGACCCCCTGGTTGAACTTGATGGTGCCCGTCTCCATGGCGCCGTCGTTGTGCAGGGCATAGACCTCGTCCACCCCCTTCATGCAGCCGAGCTCCACCATCTTCTCGGCCCCCGGCACCCGCATGTCCTCCTCCGCCATCTGGAAGATGACGCGGACGTTGTAGCGCAGCCGCTCTTGGTGCCCTGCCAGGAATTTTGCCGTGGTCAGGGCGATCGCCATGTGGGAGTCGTGGCCACAGTTGTGGGCCATTCCCTCGTGGGTGGACTTGAACGCCACCTCGCTCATGTCGTGCATCTCCAGGCCATCCATGTCGGCGCGAAACGCGATGGTGGGCAGCGCAGGGTCTATGTGCAGATCCCCGTGAAAACCGGTGAAGCCCGGGTACAGGGTGATCTGGTAGCCGAACTCTTCCATCAATCCCCGGCAGTAGGCGGAGGTCTTGAACTCGGCCCCGGAGTACTCCGGGATACGGTGCAGGTGGTGGCGCACCTCTTGGCTGAAGTCGCACAGGGCAAGCAGGTCAGGTTCGATATGGTAGTGGTTCATCAGATGATCCCTTGAATGGAGAAACCGAGCTGGGCAACCAGGGAGGCGCCGAAGAAGCAGCAGGTGGAGACGATCATGAAGATGAGGATCACCTTCCACGACATCTTCTTGAGCTCCTCGAGCTGGCCGCCCACCGAGAGACCGGCGAAGGCCAGCAGCGGCACGCAGCAGGAGAGGAAGGAGATCCTGGCCACGGCGTCAATGAAGAGGCCGCGCACCGGGGTCTCGGGCAGGCAGATGAGGATGCCGATGATGGTGGCATAGGCAAAGGCCGGCAAGGACGAGGGCAGATAGCGCTTGGCCACCAGGGAGGCGAACACCACCAGGGACATGGCGACGAAGCTGTCACCCATGAGCCAGAGCGGGGTGCCCGTGGTCAGGGTCTGGGTGAACATGGCCAGCAGGATCGCCAGGAAGACGAAGCGCATATCCATCACGATGCTTTTCATGCTTTCTCTCCTTTGGTAGAGATGGCGAAGATCTTCTCGGCAAGCGGCAGCCCCAGGTAGGTGAGGGAGAGGGCTCCCAGCGCCGACGAGAGCAGGTTCGAGGCGGCGGCTATGCTCAACACCTGCTGGGCCAGCGCCTCGTCGAGGCCGTTGATCAGGGCGCCGGAGGCGGCGCTCAGCATGGAGCCAGAGCCCACGCCGGAGCCGGCGGCCAGCGCCAGCGGATGCAGACCGGTAAGCGGGGCGATACTGCCGAGCACGCTGAACCAGAGGGTGCCGATGACGGAGCCGCACAGGTAGATAGCCAGCACGCCGATGTACTCCTGGGAGCCGGTGCCGAACCTGCCCTGGATCACCGCGACCGAGGGCTCGCGGCTGATGGAGGAGCAGGCCCCGATGGCGCGGCGGCCGAAGCCGAACTTCACCGCCAGCGGAATGGCGATCAGGATCGGCAGCAGGTTGCCTATCTCCTGCAGGAAGAGCGGCACGCCGACGCTCAGGATCATCTTGAGGTTGGGTATGATCATGCCCGCATACTGGGTGCCCAGGATCAGCAGGCTGAAGCCCACCATCTTGCCGCAGAAGGCCTCTTCCTTCTCGCCAAAGAGGCGCTTCCAGCCGGGGATGCGATCCTTGACGGGCTTGGCGGAGACCATCATGCCGATGATGACGGCAAAGAGCATGGGCAGTATGGGGATGATGGCGATGCCTATCCTGATCTCCTGTTTCCCGATGAGGTACTGGGCCACGAAGATCAGCAGGGCGGTCGCCAGGGTACTGACTAACACCGTTTTGAGTGGGCTGGTTTGCTGCATAGTGTGTTCTCTTGTTATGCGTTGTCATTCACGAGCGGCGCCAGCCGCAGCGAGATGGGGGCATGATAGGAAGGGCAGGGGGGCATTAATGTGACCGCCATCAAGCTGGCCATATGGCATTTTTTCATGGGGTATGCCGTTTAACCACGCTAAAGATATGGGTTAACAAACCATTAGCAGCCGGTTATGCTGCGCCGTTCGGCGGTCGCAGGGGGAAGCATGGAACTGTTGATAGAAGAGGCGCTCTGGCAGCCCTGCTGGCAGGAGGCGCTGCAGGGGTGGCAGGGGCAGGGCAACCGTTGGCAGTTGCTGCGCGGCAGGGGCGGCGAGCAAGGGGCAGTGACCCCTGCGCCCTGGGCCCGCTGTCCGCCCGACGGCATCCTCTCGGCCAGCGGCTTGCTCGCCGCCTGGCTGGGGGAGGATGAGTCGCCCCTCATGACGGCGGATCCTAGCCGCCAGATCCTGATCTCTGCCTCCAGCGTCCTCCTGACCCTGGCCAAGGAGAGCGGCCTGCTCACCCTGGGGCCCAATGGGGCGGACATGCGCCTCGGCGCCGATGGGGATCTGGCCGCCGCACTGCAACGCCTGCTGGCCCGGCGTCTGACCACGCCCCTGCTGCGTGAACCCGGGGGCGCAGCCTCCCCGGCCCTGGTGCTGCGGCCGCTGCAAGCCGCCGACGAGCCGGCCATACTGCGCTACTGCTCGGATGCGGCGCTTGCCCGCTACACCCTCAACATCCCCCACCCCTATCCACCGGAGGCGGCCCGCGACTGGCTCGCCATGAGCGGGCGCAAGGCCGCCCTTGGGCTGGGGAGGACCTGGGCCCTGACATTGCCCCCAGGTGATGAGCCGGCCCCTCTGCTCGGGGTCATCTCCCTGCACTGGCACGGCGAGCTGGCCTGGTGGGTGGGTGTCCCTTGGCAAAACCGCGGGCTGGCCACCCGGGCGGCGCGGCTGGTCAGGGCCTTTGCCTTCGAGCAGCTGCGCCTGCCTGCCCTGACCGCCCGCCACATGCCGGGCAACCTGGCCTCCGGCCGGGTGATGGCCAAGCTCGGGATGCGCCATGGCGGTCGGCGGCCCGGGTCGGCACGCCAACCCGCTGAACTGGATCATTGGCGGCTGGATCGCCCGCCGCACCTGCCGGATGGCCTCAAGGGGGCGCTGGCCCCCTGGCTCGAAGACGATCGGGTGGCGGTGGCCATCCTCCATGAGGACGAGATCGGGGGGCAGGAGGTGGCGCTCTTCATGGAAGGGGCCGAGGCGAGCGGCGAGCGGCGCCTCCCCGAAGGGCTGACGGTCAGGTGCCATCCGCTCGCCTGGCTGGCGCCTGAGGCCCCCGGAGTGCAGGCCCATGGTGGCGGCGTCCTGCTCAAGGACAGGGACGAGCTTGGCCTCGGGTATCTGCTGCGATTGCTGGGGGAGCCTGGTGCTTGATGCTGGCGAAGCCGGTAGGAGGAAGGTGCATGGCGACGCTTTGTGCACGAATGGCCATTCGTTTTCCTGAGTCAGCCCTCCCATTTTCGGATAAAGGCACTCAAGTCCGGGGCCACTTCTGTGAAATAATGGCCGCCCTGCTGTACGAGGAGTAACCCTGTATGTTGAGAACCGAGCGTCCCGGCGACATGCTGCCAGTCTACGAGCTGGTGAGCGCCGCCTTTGGTCGTCCCGACGAGGCCGAACTGGTCAATCGCCTGCGCGAGTGTGGGGCCGCCGTGGTCACCATGGTCGAGGAGGAAGAGTACGAGTTCATGGGGCACCTGATGCTGAGCCCGATCACCATTGACGGCCAGGAAGGTCCCTGGCTCGGGCTGGCGCCGGTGGCCGTCCATCCGGACTGGCAGGGGCAGGGCATAGGCTCGGATCTGGTGCGGGAAGGGCTGGATACGGCGCTGGAGATGGACTGGAAGGCGGTGGTGGTGCTCGGCGATCCGGCTTACTATGGCCGCTTCGGCTTCAGGCCCGCCAGTGACTTCGGCCTGCACTGCATCTACGAGGTGCCCGCCGACTGCTTCATGGCGATGGAGCTGCAGCCCGGGGGACTGGCCGGCCTGCGGGGCGAGGTGCTCTACCACCCCCTGTTCGACGAAGAGCCGGTGGAATAACCGCCTGAATGCCATAGAAAAAGGACCCGTACAGGGTCCTTTTTCATTTCAATCCCCCTCACTGGGCCAGGGATTTCAACTGCTGTTTGCCCGGCGGGTTGTTCCAGTCGATGGGGCCGTGGGTGAAGCGATACTGCAACCTTGGCAGACTGAGCTCCAGCCACTCCTCCCTGAAGTAGGCATAGCCCAGGTCCCAATCCGGGTCATTGGCCCAGCCGGTTTGCAGGAAATAGAGCCGGGTGCCCTGACCTTCGGGCACGAAGCGCAGGCTGACCTGGGTCTTCTGCTGACGGATATGGGGAAACTGGGGCGGGAAATTCCAGCTGAAGCTGAGCAAGTCATGGGGCATGACCGCCATCACCCGGCACCCTTCACTGCCGCGCTCCCCCAGCGGGGCTTCTGGCCTGAAATAGATTTCGAAAGGACCGTTGGGTTCCGGCACCATCAGACACTCCGGCGCCAGGAAGCTGCGCAGACCGCTCTCCGTGGTCCAGGCCCGCCAGACATCGTCGATATGGGCGGGTACCAGAATGCTGCCTTCTATTTGCTTGTTATCCATAAATCAGTGAACCTCAAACCAGTCATGGACGGGACCCAGGCAGTATAGCCCCTAAGGCGACAAAATAGGCAGCCCTGCGTCACAGCATCATGTATTCAAGGGGGTCCATATTGCCGATTTGACAGCGCGGCGGGATCCATCGAGAGTGGGAGGCAGTGAGCAGGCAAATCAAGGATGTCTTCATGATCAGAATGATGCGAGATGCAGATGAACCCATGCTGGCGCAACTGTTCCTCAAGGGGAGGCGGCAGGCCTTTCATTGGGTCGAGCCCTCCCTGTTTAGGCTGGAGGATTTTGCCGAGCAGACCCGGGGTGAGCAGATCTGGGTGGCGGAGAAGGGCGGTACCCCCTGCGGATTTGTCTCCATATGGGGCCAAGACAGCTTCGTGCATCACCTCTATGTGGTGGCCGACTGGCATGGGCAGGGAATGGGGCGGGCCTTGCTGGCCGCCGGGCTGGCCGGACACAAGCCCCCGGCATCCCTCAAGGTGGCCACCCGCAACACCACGGCGCTGGCGTTCTATCACCGGCTGGGTTGGGAAAATACCGATGAAACGGGGCACTGTGACATCACGGGCCCCTGGCGCAGACTGATCCTGACATCCGGCGACTAGTCTCCCTCGCGAGACCCGCCCTTTGCCACGGCAGAGGGCGGCATCAGGGCCATTCCACCCTCCACAGCCCCGACCAGGCTGCCAGCGCCGGCTCAGACATGAACGCAAGCCATAAAAAAAAGGCCACTTCCTGCGAAGTGGCCTTTTCCAAACGTTTGGTGGAGCTGGGGGGATTTGAACCCCCGTCCAAAATTACTACATCCTCGGTACTACATGCTTAGTCACTCTTTACATTCGCCAACACGCTGCGGAGAGACACGCCACGCATTGACTAGCTCGATTGGTTTTAATGCTTCCGCCCCGAGCAGGACTTCCACACGATCCTGTGAAGGATGACCTTCCAATTCCCTAGGACACAGGCAAGCTAGGGGAGAAGGGCTCAGCGCAGGTTATTAAGCTGCGAGTGCGTAGTTTTCGTCGTTTGCGACTATTTTTTTGCGGTTTGTTAACGAGGCCTACCG
This sequence comes from Aeromonas sp. Marseille-Q7275, assembly GCF_965119515.1. NCBI lineage: Bacteria > Pseudomonadati > Pseudomonadota > Gammaproteobacteria > Aeromonadales > Aeromonadaceae > Aeromonas > Aeromonas sp. Marseille-Q7275. The sequence goes on along the minus strand of NZ_CBCPLW010000009.1, from coordinate 172,305 downwards.
CACCTCGGCATGCACCTTGGGTTTCGTGAATCTTGTCGAATCCAGAATCAGCCCCAAGTTGTCAAAAGCGATTGTACGCAAAAATCCTGCCATGGCAAGGCGTTGATGGCAATCGACCGGCACGGGCCGGTCGATTGCTGGTTTATTGGTCGCCGCACGGGCGCTGGCGGCGCACAATCAACCGCGGTTCTTGTTCTTCATGATGCGGGCCTTCTCCCGGTCCCATTCCCGGGCCTTGGTGTCTTCCCGCTTGTCGTGCTCTTTCTTGCCCTTCACCAGGCCGATCTCGACCTTGACCCAGCACTCTTTCCAGTAGAGCGCCAGCGGCACTATGGTGTAGCCCTGACGGGCAACCAGGCTCTCGAGCTTGTCGAGCTCACGGCGGCTCAGCAGCAGCTTGCGGGTGCGGGTCGGGTCACACACCACGTGGCTGGAGGCGGCGTTCAGCGGCAGGAAGCTGGAGCCGAACAGGAAGGCTTCGCCCTGCAGGAAGATGACATAGGCTTCGCTGATGTTGGCCTTGCCCGCCCGCAGGGATTTGACTTCCCACCCTTGCAGGGACAGACCGGCTTCCACGCGCTCTTCGATGAAGTACTCGTGGCGGGCGGTTCTGTTGAGTGCAATGGTGCTGGACCCGGCTTTGTTTTTACTGTTCTTTTTGCTCATGACGGGGGCCTTCGGCAATGTTTAGGAAGGCGCATTATACGTGGGTGGCGGCGGCTGTAAAACGCGCAACCACTCGAGTGGCGGCTTTGTGAGCAGTTCGGTGATGTTTTTGGCTGGCAAGGTGGGGTAAAGCTGGTCATCAGGGGCGGCAATTGCGCGCGTGGCGGCCAGGTGAGCAGTTTCGGCGGTGATTTTGGCTGGCAAGGTGATAAAATCGGCCCGATTGGATGAGGAAAGCCCATGCCCCGTATTACTCGCAGTGCCCTGGTGATGTTCAGCGCGGAACAGATGTTCCGTCTGGTCAATGATGTTCACGCTTATCCCGAGTTTCTGCCCGGTTGTGTCGGCAGCCGCGTTCACGAGACCGGTGAGGACTACATGATGGCCTCGGTGGATGTGGCCAAGGCGGGCATCGCCAAGACCTTTACCACCCGCAACCAGCTCGATACCAATCGACGAATCAAGATGGAGCTGGTGGAAGGTCCCTTCAAGACGCTGGCGGGCTGGTGGACCTTCACGCCGCTGGACGTGGATGCCTGCAAAGTGGAGTTCGATCTCGACTTTGAATTTACCTCCAAGCTGATCGAGCTGGCCTTTGGCCAGATCTTCCGTGACCTGGTGAGTTCCATGGTGCTCGCCTTCTCCAACCGCGCCAAGGTGGTCTACGGTGTCTGATCTGCTCAATATCGAAGTCGCCTATGCCCTGCCCGAGCGACAAACCGTGCTGTGCATCCGGGTGGCCCCAGGCACCAGCGTGCTGGCTGCCATCGAGCAGTCCGGCATAGTGCAGAAGCACCCGGAGATCGATCTCTCGGTCAACAAGTTCGGCATCTACAGCCGTCCGGTCAAGGGGAGCGAGCCGGTGCAGGACGGGGATCGCATCGAGATCTACCGCCCCCTCATCGCCGATCCCAAGGAGATGCGCAAGAAGCGGGCCGAGAAGGCCAAGGAGGAGGGGCGGGCCGACGTGGTCACCGGCGGACGCCCCGACGTGCACCGCAAGCGGGACGATGGCGAATCGACCTGATGCGGGGAAGGCCGAGCAATGAAAAGAGGCGCCATGGCGCCTCTTTTCTATTGGATGTTTTGCCACAGGGGCTGCACTGGCCTGGGCCTTACAGGGTGAGCAACCGCTCGTTCTGCACTATCTCTACCCCCTGAGCCTGGTTGGCGAGCACCGTCATGGCATGGGCCACCTGGCTCGCCTCTATGGCCCGCCAGCGCCTGAGGGGCCCTTGCAGCAGGGGCTTTATGCAGGGATAGATGGCCTGAACTATCTGCTCGGAGCGGCGCGAAGGCTCGCGATGGCCGAGCAGCATGGCGGGGCGCAGTATAACGAGTCGCTGCCACGCCTGGGCCAGCAAGGCCTGCTCCATCTCGCCCTTGGTGCGGGGATAGAGGGCGGGAGAGTGCGGGTTGGCCCCCAGGCTGGAGACGACCAGCAGGCGCCGGCAGCCGTGGCGACGGGCGAGGGCGGCAAAGGCCAGCACATAGTCGTGATCGACCCGGCGAAAGGCCGCATCGGAGCCGGCGTCCGTGCGGGTGGTGCCGAGGCAGCAGAAGGCCATGTCGATGGTGCCGGGCAGCGCCACCTCGTCGAGGTGTTCGAAGTTCACCGGCAGCCAGTGCCGGTTGGGGGCTGCCTCGCCCGGCTGGCGGCAGAGCAGGGTCAGCTGGTGCTCGGGGCCGAGCTGGCGGATGAGGGCCTGGCCGACCAGGCCGGTTGCCCCGGCGATCAGGATCTGGCTCATGTGATCTCCTTGAGGGGATGATGAGGGGCGTTGACGTCCTTGATCATGGTTCAGGGAGCGCCCCTGCGACACCCGATCGAATGCCAGACAAGAGAAAACCGGCCTTGGCCGGTTTTATGATGCTGTCAGAGCGGGGTGGTGAAGGCGGCGGGGAGGGGGAAGTCACCCGTGGCGGTGGCGAGTCTGTCACCCACGAAGTTCAGGGTCAGCTCCTTGCGCTCCTTGTCACCACGACCAGGCTGGAACTCATAGAGATAGTACCAGGTGTTGGGGTCAAAGCCGTCGCGCAGCATGGGAGAACCCAGCACGAACTCGACCTGCTCGCGGGTCATGCCCTGGCGCAGCTTGTCGACCTGCTTTTGTTCCACATAGTTGCCCTGAGGAATATCGATGCGATAGACCAGGCTGCAACCGGACAGGGTGAGGGCGGTCAGGGCCGCGGCAATCAGGTGTTTCATCCGCATATCGGGTTCAGATCATCCATACAGTCTTTTTTAGCTCGGCAAATCATACCCACTCCCCGTGCGGAAGTAAAAAGCCATTGATCCTCCTGCCAATAAAAAGGGCCGCGTGGCGGCCCTGACACACAATGGCGCGTCTCACATGGCGGCGCGGAAGATGGCGACTATCTCCTCATGGCTTGCCTGCCTGGGGTTGGTGAAGCCGCAGGCATCTTTCAGGGCGTTGCTGGCCAGGATGTCGAAGTCATCGGCCCTGACCCCGAGCTGCTCCAGCCCGGCCGGGATCTTTACGTCCAGCGCCAGCTGCTTGATGGAGGCAATCGCCGCCTCGGCACCCTGCGCGTCGCTCATGGCGCTCACGTCCACCCCCATGTGGCGGGCCACTTCCTTGAGGCGGGCGGCGCTCACCCGGGCGTTGTAGGCCTGCACATGGGGCAGCAGCACGGCGTTGCAGACCCCGTGGGGCAGATCATAGAAACCGCCGAGCTGGTGGGCCATGGCGTGTACATAGCCGAGGCTGGCGTTGTTGAACGCCATGCCGGCCAGGAACTGGGCGTAGGCCATCTGCTCGCGGGCCTGCAGGTCGTCCCCCTGGTTGACGGCGGTGCGCAGGTGCTTGGCAATCAGCTCGATGGCCATCACGGCGCTGGCATCGGTCACCGGGGTGGCGGCGGTGGAGACATAGGCCTCGATGGCGTGGGTCAGGGCATCCATGCCGGTGGCGGCGGTGAGACCGGCGGGTTTGGCCAGCATCAGCTCGGGATCGTTGACCGACATCAGCGGGGTGACGTGCTTGTCGATGATGGCCATCTTCACCTGACGGGTCTCGTCGGTGATGATGCAGAAGCGGGTCATCTCGGAGGCGGTACCGGCCGTGGTGTTGATGGCGATGAGCGGCAGCTGCGGCCTGGCGGAGCAGTCCACCCCTTCGTAATCCTGGATGCTGCCCCCGTTGGTGGCCACCAGGGCGATGCCCTTGGCGCAGTCATGGGGGGAGCCGCCCCCCAGCGAGATGACGCAGTCGCAGCCATGGGCCTTGATCATGGCCAGACCCGATTCCACGTTGCTCATGGTGGGGTTCGGCCTGGTGTCGTCGAAAACTGCGCTTTCAATGCCATGTTCTGCCAGCAGGCTGGTGAGCCTGGTGACCACCCCTATCTGGTTGAGGATCTTGTCGGTGACGATCAGCGCCTTGCGAAAGCCATGACCCTGGATGTCGGCCGCCGCTTCTTGCAGGCAGCCCGCCCCCATCAGATTGACCGCGGGAATGTAGAACTTGAATGTCGCCATGGTGGACTCCGTTTGATTAGCCATTAAGTGGTATACGGGCGTCAACATAACAGCGTCAGAGGGGATGAAAAGGGGTCAATGGTATCTGATTGGCAACTTTATGGACTCGATCACGGACCGAAAAACCGGGGCCAGACGGGGATTGACAAGGGTGTTTGCCTCTTGTTCGGTGTAAAAACGTTTTTCAAGAAATTCATCAAGTTAGCAAACGTTTTGCCGGTTTTTTAGCGCCTCGGATGCGCGGAAGTGTGAAGCGCGTCAAGGAATTGGAAAGCGCTTTCGACCATAGTTGGCGCCTTCCCCGATGGAGGGAAACAGGCTCGAAAATACCATAAAGAATCACCTTAACTGCGCTCGGCTGCGAGGCGGCGGGATGCAACCAGGAGTCCACTATGTCTGATGTATTTCACTTGGGTTTGAAGAAAGCGGATCTGCAAGGCGCCACCCTGGCGATCGTTCCCGGTGACCCCGAGCGCGTGAAGCGCATCGCAGAGCTGTTGGACAACCCTGTGCACCTGGCCAGCCATCGTGAGTTCACTACCTGGCGCGGCGAGATGGACGGCAAGGCCGTGATCATCTGCTCCACCGGCATCGGCGGCCCGTCCACCTCCATCGCGGTGGAAGAGCTGGCCCAGCTGGGTATCCGCACCTTCCTGCGCATCGGCACCACTGGCGCCATCCAGCCGCACCTGAACGTGGGCGACGTCATCGTCACCACAGGTTCGGTGCGCCTCGACGGTGCCAGCCTGCACTTTGCACCCATGGAGTTCCCGGCCGTGGCCGACTTCGACTGCACCACCGCGCTGGTCAACACCGCCAAGGAGCTGGGCTCCACCCTGCACGTGGGGGTGACTGCCTCTTCCGATACCTTCTACCCGGGTCAGGAGCGTTACGACACCGTATCCGGTCGCGTAGTGAGCCGTTTCCAGGGTTCCATGAAAGAGTGGCAAGCCATGGGCGTGCTGAACTACGAGATGGAGTCTGCCACCCTGCTGACCATGTGCTCCAGCCAGGGCCTGCGCGCCGGCATGGTAGCCGGTGTCATCGTGAACCGTACCCAGCAGGAAATCCCGAACGCCGAAACCATGGCGAGAACCGAATCTGATGCCATCAAGATCGTGCTGGGCGCCGCCCGCAAGCTGATCTGATAGCACCACAAAGAGTGGGGGGTGGGGGCCGTTGCGAAAGCGCGGCCCCTATCTTTATCCGCCGTTTGCCCTGTTCCCCTTTGCCTCTCTGTGTTTTCCCCTCCCAATGTGTTTGATGTCGGCCAACGTCCCTAGAAGGGGGCGGCACACTTGACGGCCATCGGCTCGCCGCTCACCGGATGCACGAAATCCAGCGCGCTGGCATGCAGCATCAGCCGTGGCGCCTGCTCGCAACCCGGCAGCACCAGACCGCCGTAGAGATCGCAGCCGAGTATGGGGTGACCCAGCCACTGGCTGTGGATGCGCAGCTGATGGGTGCGGCCTGTCTCCGGCACCAGGCTGACCCGGGTCAATGGCAAGGGCTCGCCCCTCGCGCCCTCGCGCATCAGTCGCTCCACCACCCGATAGCGGGAGCGGGCGGGCTTGCCGCTGGCGCAGATCTTCATCAGCGGGAAGATCGCCGGATCCTTGGCGATGGGGGCCTCGATCACCCCCTCATCGTCCGCCAAGTGGCCGCACAGCAGGGCGTCATAGGCCTTGCTCACCGCCCGCTGGCTGAACTGCTGGCACAGCATCCCGTTGATGCCCTTGTCTCTGGCCACCACCATGAGACCCGAGGTGCCAAAGTCGAGGCGATGGACCAGGGTGCAGCCGGGGTAATCCTGCACCAGCCGATAATGCACCGAGTCGAGGTTCTGCGGGTTCTTGCCCGAGAGGCTCAGCAGGCCGCTCGGCTTGTTGATGAGCAGCAGGTGTTCATCCTCGAACAGGGCCTCTATTTGGGCATTGCAAGGGGGGGCGATAAAGGTATCGACGATAACAGACATGGGGCGCACGGGCTGGAAACGGGTGGCGATCATACTCCAAGCGGTGGCGCGGGGCGAATCGGCGTGAGCTAGCCAGATCCTGCCTGGGGTATCTGGTGGCAAGTGATTGATAATGCAGGACGATGCCGTTTTGTGACCCCTTCCCGAGTTCATTCGGCGCTGGCTTGCTAAGGTATGGCTCCCTGTCATGTCGTAAGGAGCCTCTCCATGGCGTTGCCCGTTATTCTCGATTGCGATCCCGGCCACGATGATGCCATCGCCCTCATCCTGGCGCTGGCGAGCCCCGAACTTAAGGTGCTGGCGGTGACCACCAGCGCGGGCAACCAGACCCCGGACAAGACCCTCAACAACGCCCTGCGCATCCTCACCCTGCTCGGTCGCCACGACATTCCGGTGGCGGCGGGGGCACCCAAGCCGCTGATGCGCGAGCTTATCATTGCCGACAACGTGCACGGGGAGTCGGGTCTGGACGGCCCCACACTGCCGGATCCCGCCTTTGCGCCCCAGGCCATGACGGCCCTCGAGCTGATGGCCAAGTGCCTGCGCGAGAGCCCGGAGCCGGTCACCCTGGTGCCGACCGGTCCCCTCACCAATATCGCCCTGCTGCTGGCGGCCCACCCCGAGTTGAAATCCAGGATTGGCCGCATCGTCTTGATGGGCGGCGCGGCGGGGGCGGGCAACTGGACCCCGGCGGCGGAATTCAATATTTATGTGGACCCGGAAGCGGCCGATATGGTGTTCAGCGCCGGCATTCCCATCACCCTGTGCGGGCTGGATGTGACCCACGAGGCCCAGGTGATGGACGAGGATATAGCGCGGGTGCGTGCCATCCCCAACCCGGTGGCCCAGTGCGTGGCGGACCTGCTCGACTTCTTCATGATCTACCATCGGGATCCCAAGTGGGGATTTGCTGGCGCGCCGCTCCATGACCCCTGTACCATCGCCTGGTTGCTGGCGCCGTCGCTGTTCCATGGGCAGGACTGCTGGGTCGGCATAGAGACCCAGGGCAGGCATACTGTGGGGATGACGGTGGTGGATCGCTACGGGCTCACCGGCAAACCGGCCAATGCGCGGGTGCTGCTGGGGCTGGACAGGGTCGGTTTCATCGATCTGCTGGTGGGGCGCCTAAGGGCATTTGACTAAGTTCTTCGACATCGGATAAGGGGTTGGGCATGTGGAAAGGGACGTTGGCACTGCTGACATGTATGCAATTGACGGCCTGTGCCACCCCCTTCGAGAGGATGTGGCAGGGACTGGCGACCTGCGATCTGGACGATCTCCATCTCGACAGCGAGAGCGGTGAGCCGTCCCACCCGCTGCTCAAGAGCTTCACCCCCGACAAGACGTCAGACGGCTTCGCCTGGTACAAGACCCACCAGGAGCTTCATGGCCTGCCCATCACGGGCTTTCTGATCCCGGCCTCGACCTTCGAGGTGCACGCCCTGTTTGTGGATACCCCCATCGCCAATGCACGCAGGCTGACCCACAACGCCTATGGCAGCGAGTTTGCCGACGAGCAGAAGCACGACAGAGGGGAGGCCCCCCTGCTGCTGCGCGATCCGGGCAACCCCAAGCGCTCCATCATCGACTGCACCCGGGGGGAGTCGGCGGAGCCGCTGCCGGAAGAGTCCTTCCCGGAATAGGGAAGGACATTCTGATGACCATGAGAGAGGGGAGCCTGGGCTCCCCTCTCTTTTTATCTGTTGCCGGCTAGCCCTCAGGGATAACCCAGGGTCTGCTTGATGACAGCCAACTGGGTCGTTATCCACGCCGGATTGGTTGATCCCCTGGTCATCCCTGTTCAGGGATATCCCAACGTCCCCTTGATGACCGGCAATTGGGCCTTGATCCAGTCAGGATTGATGGGCCCCCAGTCGCTGATGCGGTAGTGGCCCTGCAGGTGGCGAGCCCCCTCGGTCTGCTCGAAGGCGCAGCTGATATCGAGTTCGGCCAGGGCGCTCAGGGTATCCTGGGCGGTGCGCCTGGGCATGCCGGTGGCGGCCATGATGGCGGGCACCGTGTCCGTGCCCTGGCTGATGAGGTGAGCCACGTAGAGGCGGCGATAGAAGCTGGTGCGGGTCTTGCTCGGTTCGCTCATTGCCCGTCTCCGCCTGATGCCGGTGTGCTCCTCATATCTCGTCCTCGAGACGGTCGAAGTAGCGCCAGGTGGCGATGGCGGCCTTGCCCATCACCAATGCCCAGACGCCGAACCAGAACCAGCGGAAGAAGCTCCAGGTGGAGGCATCGGGCTGGGTGCTCTCTATCTTGGTGACGTTGGGGAAGAGGGAGAACATGTTAACCCGCCAGCCGTAGGAGGTGATGATGGCCAGGCGCTTCTCGAACTCCATGGACTTGGCCTTGGCCTGGACGTCGGCGGCATTGAACTTGAAGTAGAAGGGCCAGCCCCAGCCGGTATCTTCATTGCGGAACACCCGGATCTTCTCGCCGGGACGCTCGGTGTAGATGTAATAGACGTCGGTGATGGGGCCATCGGCCGGGTTCTTCTGGCTGATGGGACCATCCTTGTCGGTGCGCTTCACCTCGACCCCCGTGATGGTGGCTATGGTGTGTTCCGGCAGATAGAAATCGAGCCAGAGCGCGGAGAGCAGGGCGACGAGGCCCAGCGTGATAAAAGCGGGTTTCTTGAACTTCAGGCTCATGGTGTTCTCTGGGTGAGGGGGAATGACGTGCCTCTACCATACCCATATTTGCGGATGCAGCCCAGCCCCTAATGGCGCCTTGTGGGCAAAAAGCCGTTTTAAACACGAGGGGGCAGACCCCGGGGCGGGGCCCGGAGTCTGTCAACGAGAGGGGAGTATTACAGCTGGAACTGGGCGAGCTGCCTGCGCTGCTGCTCGGCGAGCTGTGACAGTTCGTGACTGGCGGCGGCGCTCTGGCTGATGCCGGCCACGTTCTGGTTCACTATCTCGTGGATGTTGGTGATGTTGCGGCTGATGTCGGCGGTGACACAGGATTGCTCCTCGGCGGCGGTGGCCACCTGGGCATTGGCGCCATTGATCTGGTTGACCGCCTCCGTGATGCCCCCCAGCAGCGCCTGCACCTCGGCGGAGAGGCGCTGGTTGTGGCCCAGGATCTCCAGGGTCTCCTGCACGCCGCTGTTGGCGGAGAGGGACTGACTCTGCAACTGCTCTATGATGACCTGGATCTCCTTGGTGGAGTCCTGGGTCCGCGCCGCCAGCAGGCGCACCTCGTCGGCCACCACCGCAAAGCCTCGGCCGGTTTCACCGGCGCGGGCGGCCTCGATGGCGGCGTTGAGCGCCAGCAGGTTGGTCTGCTCCGAGATGCTCTGGATCACCTCTATCACCTTGCCGATCTGCTCGGACTGGGACTTGAGCCGCGCGACCACGGTGGCGGCGTTCTCCAGGCTGCCCGTCATGCGACCATTGGCCTGGATGCTCTCGGCAAACAGCGCCAGTCCCTGCTCGACCCGGCGGTTGGCGTCCCGCGCCAGCTCATCGGCCAGGGCGGCGTTGTGGTTGACGTTGTCCGCTGTGCTGGCCAGCTCGGTGACGGCGGAGGCCACCTGCTCGGTCTCGCTGCGCTGCTGCTGGGCGTTGGCCTCGGACTGGGTCATGACGGCGGCCAGCTCGGTGGCGGCGGAGGCCACGTTGCCGCTGATGCCGGTCAGGGCATGGATAGTGCTGCCAAGCTGGCTCAGGGTCTGGTTGATGTCCTTGGCCAGCTGGCCCAGCTCGTTGTTGCCTTCGGCCTTGGCGCGCACGTTGAAGCGACCGAGGGCGACGGCGTGCATCACCTCCTGCAACTGGCCTATGGGCTGGACGATGCGACCGGAGAGCCACCAGCCGCCGCAGAGCGCCGCGACCAGGGTGGCCCCCATCAGCAGCAGGGTCTGCAGCAGGGTGGCATGGTAGTGGGCCTGCTCCTGGGCTATCTCCTGCTGGATCAGCTGATTGATGTGGGCAGAGAGGGTGTCAATCTGCTTGATGAGCTGCTCCCCCAGCTCGCGAAAGCGCAGCCGGGACTGTTCATAGCCGGCGGGCTCGCCACTGCCTGCGTGCTTGGCGGCCAGCAGCGGCAGCATGTTGCTGCGGGTATGGCCGAGATAGGCCTGCAGGGCCGCGGCCACCTGGCCGTTGTCCTGCTCGGCCCCCGGGATCACCAGCCGCGACAATATGGTGCCTATCTCCTGCTCGGCGGCGGAGAGCTGGCTCGGCAACTGGGCGAAGCGCGCCTGATCATAGAGGCCGTAGATGGCGTTGGTACGCAGCCGGTAGGTGGCGTGGATCAGGGCGGCGATGTCGTCCTTGTGGCGGGTGACGCTGGCGGTGGTATCGTTCATGTCCTTGATGGCACCGTCTATCTCCTGCTTGCTGATCACGGCCATGAGCAGCATCAGCAGGCTGGCGAGCAGTAGTGGAATGAGAACTTGCAGACGAATGGACAGATTATTCAAAGACATGAAAGATCCTAACCCAAAAGAGGAGTGAGGCGGCATCTTACACAGGCGCGACAACTCTTGTCACAGGGTTTTTAATGCTGAATTCTTGCTGAACGCAAAGGTTTTTCTTGTGTTAAAAGAGTGTGATAGGCAAGATCGACTGCTTGTTACCTGGAGGTGTAGTGTGTCTCACTGGATTGATCCCGCCATCTTGGCACTCTTTATTCCCACGTTTTTCTTTGTCTCCGTGACCCCCGGCATGTGCATGACCCTGGCGATGACCCTGGGCATGAGTCTGGGGGTGCGCCGCACCCTGCACATGATGTGGGGGGAGCTCATCGGCGTCGGCCTGGTCTCCGTGCTCTCTGTGGTCGGGGTGGCGGCCGTCATGCTCAACTACCCGGCCCTGTTCTCGGCCTTCAAGTACGTGGGCGGCGCCTATCTGGTCTGGCTCGGCATCCAGATGTGGCAGGCCAAGGGCAAGATGGCGATTCCGGCGGATCTCTCCGCCGGCCAGGAGACCAAGCCGCTCGGGCTGGCGCTGCAAGGCTTCGTCACCGCCATCGCCAATCCCAAGGGGTGGGCCTTCATGGTCTCCCTGCTGCCCCCCTTCATCAATGCGGCCAAGCCGATGGCCCCCCAGATCAGCGCCCTGGTGGTGCTCATCCTAGTCATCGAGTTCTCCTGCCTGCTGCTCTATGCGAGCGGTGGCCGCACCCTGCGTCACTTCCTCGCCAAGAGCGGCAACGTCACCCTGATGAACCGCATCGCCGGCTCGCTCATGCTGTTTGTGGGCGTCTGGCTGGCCTTCGGCTGAGGGGATAGGAATGAAAAAGGCCACCTCCCTGCCGGGAGGTGGCCTTTTTCGTGGGCGGCTGACGGCCGGGGTCAGTCGGTGAGGCAGTCGGGATCGAACACGTATTCGCCGTCCAGCCAGCGCAGGATCTCGGCGACGCAGCCCTGATCCTGGAATGGCAGGTAGCGGGCCTTGAGGTGAGTCACCTGCTCAGGTGTCAGCTGGGCCAGCCCTATGTCCTGAAACAGCGGCAGGTCGGCCTCTATCATGGCGGAGATCTGCGGCCCGCAGGTGGCGTTGAGGGAGGCGTGCAGCGCCTGATCCGGATCGTACTGGCGGCCGAGCCGGTAACTCATGGGCAGGGTGGCGAGCGGCAGCACAGAGAGCGCCGCCTGCTTCATGGGATTGACCGCATGACCGGCGGTGAGATCCGCGAGCTCTGCCGGGCGGTGCTCGAAGGCGCGCAGGTGCAGGAAGCTGCTCGCCTTGCTGCCGTCGTTGACCGGGTAGTTGTCCCACAGGAACGGCTTGCGGTGCAGCCAGTCGGCGGCCTGCCTGAGGTGGGCGGCCGGGTACTCGGTGGAGCAGACCCTGGGGCCGGTCCAGAAGATGTCGAAGCGCTTGTCCAGCCCCTGGCCCAGATCCGTCAGATAGTGGGGGGGCATGGCGCCGAACACCTTCTCCAGCACGGGATCCGTCGAGTAGTAGCTGGGGCAGAAGATGAGACGGCTGGCACTGGTGTGGGCCGCGATGTCGTGGGCTATGGTGAGCTGCCAGTGGGCGAGGTCCGGGGTATCCCCCTTCATGTCGTCAAACAGCACAGCCAATATGTCGGGCTGGAGCGCCTCCTCGATGAGGCGCACCTTCTCGAGCAGGGCCGGGCGCTTGTGGGCGTAGTCGTGATGGGCGCCCATGGGGCTCAACCCCACACCGAAGGCGAGGCCGTTCTCCCGGCACTGCCGGGCCAGCTGGCGCAGGTGGTCGAGCTGCTCCCTCGGCCAGGGCTCGGCCCAGTGCTTGCGCAGGTAGCCGTCTTCCTTGGGGGCATAGAGGTAGAAGCCGTAGCCATGGCGGGGCAGCCACTGGGCGTAGCGGGCGCGGGCCTCCCAGCTCCAGCCCTTGCCGAAGAAACCCTCGATCAGCCCCAGTCGGGGGGAGGGAGGATAGAGACCAGACAACTGGGTTTGATAAGGCATGGGTCACTCCCTTCTCGCCGGGCGCCGGTTCACCGTCTTGGCGGGAACGGGCGCCGAGTATGTGTATTGAACAGGGTCCGGCTTGCGTCCTAGACCGGATCTTCTTCCAGGAAGCGTACCCCTATCTTGCGAGGCTCACCCTCTTCCATCTCCGCCACCGTCCAGAGCAGGCCCTGCCAGGCGACGTGGTCACCCACTACCAGATTATCGCCCAACTGATGGGCAATGAAATCGCCCAGGGTCTGATCCGCCACCTCGCTCACATCCAGCCCGTAGAGCGGGGCGAGATCCACCAGCCTGGCGGTCGCCTCCAGCAGGAAGTCACCGAAGAAGCGCGGGCCCAGATCCTGCTCAGGCGCCTGGCTGAACAGCTGGCCGAGGGCGGGCAGATCGCGCTCGTGGCCGATGACGCAGAGGATGTCGTCCGACTGCAGGCAGGTACTGCCCGAGGGGTGCAGCAGCTCCTGGCCGCGGAACAGGGCGCAGATGCGGGTGCCCTGGGGCATGCGCAGCTCCCGCAGGGGCGAGCCGATGCACCACTTCTCGGCGCTCAGGCGATAGACGAAGGTCTCCCACTGGCTGTCGAGATCGATCTCGAGCCCGGAGCGGTTGATGGGGGACGGCGGCGCCGGCACCTCCACCCGCGCCAGCCTTGAGGCCAGCGGCAGCGAGCTGCCCTGCAGGATGAGGGAGACCAGCACCACGAAGAAGGCGACATTGAAGTAGAGCTGGGCGTTGGGCAGCCCCGCCATCATGGGGAAGACCGCCAGTATGATGGGCACGGCGCCACGCAGGCCGACCCAGGAGATGAACCAGCGCTCCCGGGGGGCGAAGTTCTTGAACGGCAGCAGGCCTATCCAGACCGATACCGGGCGGGCAAAGAGTATCATCCACATGGCCAGCGCCAGCGCCGGCACGGCGATGGGCAGCAGATTGCTCGGGGTGGCGAGCAGCCCCAGCACCAGGAACATGCCGATCTGGCTGAGCCAGGTCAGGCCGTCCAGCACCGACAAGGTGGTGCTGCGGCTGCGCAGGGAGAGGTTGCCGAGCAACAGGCCGGTGAGGTAGATGGCGAGGATGCCGCTGCCCCCCACCGCCGTGGTGAGGGCGAAGATGAGCAGGCCGCCGCTGACGGTGAGCAGCGGATAGAGCCCGGGGGCCAGGCGGGCCGTGTTGATGAGCCGCCACAGCAGCCAGCCCCCGGCTAGGCCTATGCCGGCGCCCAGGCCAAACTGCTTGATGAGTTGCAGCAGCAGGAAGCCGGCGTCCAGCCCCTGCTGGGCGGTGGCCAGCACCTCTATCAGGGTGACGGTGAGAAAGACCGCCATGGGGTCGTTGCTGCCGGACTCTATCTCCAGGGTGGCGCTGACCCGCTCGTTGAGGCTGCGCCCGCCGAGCAGGGAGAACACAGCCGCCGCATCGGTGGAGCCGACGATGGCGCCGATCAGCATCCCCTGCATCAGGTTCAGATCAAACAGCCAGGCGGCGGCAAGACCCGTCAGGCCTGTGGTGATGGCCACCCCGACGGTGGCGAGCGACAGGGCGGGCCAGAGTGCGACCCGAAAGGAGGAGACCCGGGTGCGCATGCCGCCATCCAGCAGAATGATGGCGAGCGCCAGGTTGCCCACCAGGTAGGCGACAGAGTAGTCGGCGAAGTGGATGCCGCCGGGGCCATCCTCACCGGCCAGCATGCCGACGGCGAGGAAGATGACCAGGATGGGGATGCCGACCCGGGACGAGAGCGCACTTAACAGGACACTGGCTCCCACCAACAAGGCACCGATAAAAAAGAAACTGTTGATGGTGGTGGCATCCAATGGCGAAGCTCCTTATAGCGGACGGCAAAACAGGCGCATTATATACGGGTGCACCCTTTGTGTGGCTTAATTGTGCATCGATTTGCAGTTTTTGCGGTTGTTGTGCTGTTTTAAGCAGCGGGCGCGAGGCTAAAGAGGGAGCGAAGAGGGCAGGGTGGCAATCGTGCCCATTTTCAGGGGGCGAAACCGAAGTGCCAGCAGGCTGGCATCGAGCCCGGCAAGGAAACAGGAGCGCCATCAGGCTCCTGCGAAGAGATCAGTCGTCCTCGTCGTCCTTGACTTCCCGGATCTTGTCCCTGTATTTCGGCAACTGCTTTTCGAGCTGTTTCATGTCCTTGATGGCATTGAGAAACAGGCCGAGCAGAAACAGCAGCGGCAGGCCTATCCATAACCACAGACTCATCAGATTCTCCTTTCGGTGTGACCGGCAGTGACATAACGGGCCAGGATCTCGTCGAGATGGGACAGTATGCACGCCTTGCCTTCAATATCCGCCTGTTGCAGGCAAAGCGCCAGTGCATCCGGATCCAGCCGCTGTTCAGCGGACTCCAGGGCGAAGCTGATGTGCCAGGGCTCGTAGGCGACCCCCTGGACCGCGTCCAGTTGTTTGGCATAGGGCAGGAAGAAACCGAAGTCGTTCATGTGATCCCCGAGCCACTCGCCGAGATCGGCAAACCAGCCTCCCGCCTCGTACTCCCAGGGCTCCAGCGCCAGCCTGGTACCTGCGGGCAGGCAGTCGGGATCATAGATGTCGAGATCCGTGCCCCAGTGGTGGCGGCTGGTGCCCGGCAGGGCGCTCCAGCGCAGTATGGCGTGCAGCCGTTCGGTCTCGCCCAGTTGCAGCGCATCCAGCGGCTGGTTGTTCGCATCCAGCAGGGGCCGCTCCCCGCGCCACTTGCCATTCCAGATGGCGAGCTGGCGCTCGAAGCTGCGCCAGCTGGAAGCGGCCTGCAGGTTGAACCCCTCATGGGCGGCCGCCACCTGCATGTCGTTGAAGGCCGCCGCGGTGGCGGCGGTCAGACGGTGGGGGCCGCGCCCCACCAGGATGAGGTGGCTCTCGTCGAGCCCAAGCAGTTGATCCTGGGTCATGCCAGCAAGTGCTCCAGCACCCCTTGGTACATGTCCGCCAGCAGATCCAGATCCTCCGCCTTCACGCACTCGTTCACCTTGTGGATGGTGGCGTTGACCGGGCCCAGCTCGATGACTTCAGCGCCGGTGGGCGCGATAAAGCGCCCGTCGGACGTTCCCCCCGTGGTGAGCAGGGCCGGTTGCTGACCGTTGACCGCCGCTACGGCGGCAACTGTGGCCTCCAGCAGGGCGCCGGTGTCGGTCAGGAAGGGCTGGCCTGAGAGGGTCCACTTCAGCTCGAAGTCCAGACCGTGACGGGTCAGCAGCGCCTCGACCCGCTCGCGGATGTCGAGATCGGTGAGCTCTGTACTGAAACGGAAGTTGAACTGCACCTGCAGCTCGCCGGGGATGACGTTGGAGGCACCGGTGCCAGCCTGGATGTTGGCTATCTGGAAGCTGGTGGGGGGGAAGTAGGCGTTGCCCTCGTCCCAGACGGTGGCGGCGAGTTCAGCCAGGGCCGGCGCCGCCTTGTGGATGGGGTTGTCCGCCAGGTGAGGGTAAGCCACGTGGCCCTGTACCCCGCGAACCAGCAGATCGCCGGTGATGGAGCCGCGGCGGCCGTTCTTCACCACGTCCCCCACCAGGCTGGTGGAGGAGGGCTCGCCGACGATGCACCAGCGGATCTTCTCGTGGCGGGCCTCCAGGGTGTCGATGACGCGCACCGTGCCGTTGATGAAGGGGCCCTCTTCATCCGAGGTGATGAGGAAGGCGATGGAGCCCTTGTGGTCCGGATGCTGGGCCACGAAGCGCTCGGTGGCCACCACCATGGCGGCGAGGGACCCCTTCATGTCGGCGGCGCCGCGGCCATGGAGCATGCCGTCCTTGATGGTCGGCTCGAACGGCGGCGTGTGCCACTTCTCCAGCGGGCCGGCGGGCACCACGTCGGTGTGGCCGGCGAAGCAGAACAGTGGCCCCTCGCTGCCACGGCGGGCCCAGAGGTTGGTGGTGTCTTCGAACACCATGGGCTCGATGACGAACCCGAGGCGCGCGAGGCGCTCCGCCATCAGGGTCTGGCACCCTTCGTCCAGCGGGGTAACTGAGGGGCGGCGGATCAGATCCTTGGCCAGTGCGATGACATCCGACATCGGCGTTCCTTAACAGAAATGTTTAACGAGAAAAGAGGGATTGGTAGTGGTCTGCCTTGAACCCCAGGGTCAGCTCGCCATCGCGGTCCAGCAGCGGGCGCTTGATCATGGCGGGGTGCTCCAGCAGCAGGGCGCGGGCTTTGGCGCTGTCCAGCCCTTGCTTGGCCTCCTCCGGCAGGGCGCGGAAGGTGGTGCCTCGGGTGTTGAGCAGGGCTTCCCAGCCCAGCTGGGCCAGCCAGCCGTCCAGCCGGGCAGGCTCGAGGCCGTCGGCCCTGTGATCGTGAAAGCGATAGTCGATGCCAGCCTCGTCCAGCCACTTGCGGGCCTTCTTGATGGTGTCGCAGTTCTTGATGCCATAGAGGGTGGTGGCCATGGGAGATCCTATATCTGCGGGCCCGGGGCCCTGAAATCCGAACGTGAAATCATGCAAGGGCCCGATTCTGGCATTGTGGCCCAGCCATGGCAACGCTCATGGCCGGGCTGGCTGGTTTTACCAGCGGGGAGGGGGGAAAAAGCGAGGGGCCAGATAGCCAAAACGCGCCTGGGGCGCGTCTTGGGGGAAGGGTGCTATCAGTGCAGGGTGGTCCACTGGTGGTCGAAGACCCGGGCCCGCTCCCAGGGCGCATCCGGCAGGCTGGAGGAGAGGCCGGTGTATTTGCCCACGTCGTCCACCACTATGGCGGAGAGGATCGGCAGGTTGTTTTCGGTGCAGTACATGCGGATGCGTTGCAGCAGGGTGCGCAGCTCATCCTGGCACTGTTCCAGCCCGGCCTGCCTGGCCAGCTTGGAATAACGAATGGTGGTGCGTTCCTTTGCAGACTCGACGAGGATGTCCCACAGCTTGTAGTCGCAGGTAGAGACACCTGCGGTGGCTTGGCTTGTCATAACTCTCTCCGGTGCGAAATGGTCGCTCTGTATCGACGGGCATCTTGGCCAGTTCACCCCTGACGGGCGTTGATCCAACGCAAAAAAAGTGGAGGTTGTTGGCCAGGATCTCATGCAGGGCATTCTAGTGCGTCGTGACTGGATTGATGTACCAAATTTATTTGATTTATCAAAATTTAATGCTGCCTTTTTTCATTCAAGCCACTTTTATTGATAGGGATCAAGGGAAAAGGAGGAACTCGCCACTAGATTTCGATCCTCGATAATCTTATCAGGAGCGCACTTTGGAACTCTTATTCGTCTTGCTCGTGCTGATGGCCGTGGTCTACGGCATCGTCAAGGATTACAACCCGCAGGCGGTGCTGGCGCTGGCAGGCATGGCCATCTTCGCGGTGGCCTACTGGCTGGGGTTGCACCCCATTCTGCCTGCCGACAAGAGCACGGGGTTCGCCCTGTTCGACCTGTTCGAGGTGTTCAAGGGGATCTTCTCCTACCGGGCGGCGGGGCTCGGCCTCACCATCATGGCGGTGGCGGGCTTTGCCACCTACATGTCCCATATCGGCGCCTCCCAGTCCCTGGTGCGGGTGGCGGTCAAGCCGGTGGCGGGCATCCGGTCCAGCTACCTGATGCTGGCCATCTGCTATTTGGTGGCGGTGTTCGTGTCGCTGTTCGTCACCTCCGCCACCGGCCTAGGCCTGCTCTTGATGGTCACCATGTACCCTGTGATGCGCAACCTCGGCATCAGCCCGGCGTCGGCCTGCGGCGTCATCGCCACCTCCCAGGCGTTCGAGATCGGTCCGACCCAGACCAACGCCATCTTCTCCGCCGGTCAGTCCGGCATGGATCCGACCAGCTACTTCGTCGACTACCAGATCTGGCTGGTGGCTCCCATGCTGCTGGTGACCATGGTGCTGCACTTCTTCTGGCAGCGTCACTGCGATCGCCAGGATGGCTGGGATCCCGCCCTGCACCGGGGCGATCCGGCCGAGCTGGACGAGCAGGGGAAGGAGGAGGTGCCAGCACCGACCTGGTATGCCCTGCTGCCCATCATCCCCTTCGTGCTGATGATGACCTTCTCCAAGCTCCTGGTGACCACCATCAGCGTCAGCGTGGAGGTGGCCATGCTGCTGTCGGTCTTCATCGGCATGCTGTGCGAGCTGTTGCGCACCCGCTCGGTGCGCACCGCCATGGCCGGACTGTCGAGCTTCCTCGACGGCATGGGCAAGGTGTTTGGCCCCGTGGTGGCGCTCATCGTCTGTGCCGAGCTGTTTGCCGAGTCCCTCAAGGCCATAGGCGCCATCGACACCCTGCTGCACTCTGCCAGCAATGCCGGGATCGGCAGCGGCCTGATGACCCTGGTGATGGTGGGGCTCATCATGGTGGCGGCCGTCATCATGGGCTCAGGCAACGCGGCCTTCCTGAGCTTCTCCACCCTGGCCCCCGCGGTGGCGGCCAAGTTCGGCGTGCCGGCGGTGACCATGCTGCTGCCGATGCAGCTCGCCTCCAGCATAGGCCGCACCGTCTCCCCCATAGCGGCGGTGCTCATCGCCTGCGCGGGCATCGCCAAGGTCTCCCCCTTCGTGGTGGTCAAGCGCACCTGCGTACCCATGGCCGGAGCCCTGGTGACGGCGCTGCTGCTCAACTATCTGCTGTTTATGTAATGGCGGGGCGGATGGCACGAGCCGTCCGCCCCTTTCATTCGGCCGTCGGGCGGGAGGTGCGCCCTCCCGTCCAAGGAGATGACAATGACAGACTCTCATAACGCTTTTTCTCTGGACGCCTATCTGGCGGATCTGGCCCCCCTCATCAACCTCGATTGCGGCACCCGCACCCCGGCAGGGGTGGCGACAGTGGCCGACATCATGACCGAGAAATATGAGGCCATCGGCTGGCAGGTGACCCGCCACCAGTTCGCCGCCGAGTGCGGTCCCTGCCTCGAGGCAACCAATGCACCGGGTTCCGATCACTACGACGTGATGCTGGTGGGCCACATGGACACCGTCTTCCCCGAGGGGACGGCGGCCAAACGCCCGCTGACAGTCGAAGGCAATCAGGCCTTCGGCC
Organism: Aeromonas sp. Marseille-Q7275; assembly: GCF_965119515.1. NCBI lineage: Bacteria > Pseudomonadati > Pseudomonadota > Gammaproteobacteria > Aeromonadales > Aeromonadaceae > Aeromonas > Aeromonas sp. Marseille-Q7275. The sequence continues at coordinate 152,771 of NZ_CBCPLW010000009.1, read as the reverse complement.
CCGGCGTCTCTGACATGAAGAGCGGCCTGCTCTCCACCTGGTATGCCTTGAAGGGGATGGACCCGGCCGTGCTGGCCAAGCTCAAGGTGCTGGTCTGCTGCAACTGCGACGAGGAGATTGGCTCCCCCTGGTCGAAGGATTGGCTGGTCGAGCGAGCCAAGCAGAGTGGCTGCGTGCTGGTGGCCGAGGCGGCGCGCCCCGATGGCTCCCTCATCAGCGCCCGCAAGGGCAACGCCAAGTACCGCATCCGCTTCCACGGCAAGGCCTCCCATGCGGGCTCTGCCCTGGCCGAGGGTATCTCCGCCATTACCGAGCTCGCCCATTGGGTGCTGGCCATCAACGAGCAGGTCAACCTGGAGACGGGCACCACCATGAACGTGGGGGTGGTGCAGGGGGGCACCGGCGTCAACGTGGTGCCGGACTTCGCCGAGGCGATCGTCGACCTGCGCTTCTGGAGTAACGAGGAGGCGCAGGCGGTGCATGACCGGCTCAGCTTCATGGCCAAGAATCCTTTCCTTGCCGGTTGCCGGGTCGAGGTGGATCGCCAGAGCTTCAAGCCGGCGATGCGCCCGAGTGAGGACACCCGGGCCCTGATGGCGCTGGTGGAGGCGGCCGCAGCGCAGGAGGGGATCCCCTTCAACTGGCTGGAGGCGGGGGGCGGCTCGGATGCCAACTTCACCGCCGCCGCGGGTGTGCCGTCCCTGGATGGCTTCGGCCCCATGGGGGGCGGCTTCCACTCGGAGGCCGAGTTCCTGCTGCTCGACAGCATAGCGCCGCGCATTCGCCTGCTGCAGCGGGTGCTGGGCAAGCTGGCCAGATAGGTCGGTGTGAAAGGCAAGCAAAACGGGAGGCCATCGCCTCCCGTTTTTATGTGCCGCCTTAGTGAGGCGTCACCCCTCGTCCTCCAGCAGATAGGCCAGATGATCCTGGCGCGCCACCTGCCAGCCATCGAGGCGCAGCGGGGCGGCAAAGCCCGGGCCGTCGGTCACCATGGTGTGATACTCCCCCTGCTCGCCGCAGGCATCGAACCCTTCACGCTCGGCCAGTTGCTGCAACTCGGTCAGGGTGGCCGCATCCAGCACTCGCCCGGCCCATTCCGGCGCCAGCACCCGGGTATCGACGCAGGAGAGGTGGGCGACGATGCCACGCGCCAGCATATCCGCCAGCAGCGCCTCGCGAGATTGCTGCCAGAGCGGGGTATGGACGGCGAGCCCGAGCGGTTGGCTGCGCTCGCGGATCCAGTTTGGCGCGCCCCCCACGCTGTCGATATCGCCGGTCACTACTCCGTCGAGTTTCCACTCCTGCTGCAGGCGGCTCAGCGCCGTCTCATAGCTCTGCTCGAACGGCGTCTCTATGGTGACCAGCAGATGGGGCAGCTCGAGGGCCGCCGCCTGACGGCGCACCAGCGGCAAGGGGTGAGCGAGAAAACGGGGCTCAGGGGGGGCGAAGGTGGCCAGGGCCACCACCTGGTGACCTGCATTGCGGGCATGACAGAGGGCCAGCATGGCATCTTTGCCACCGCTCCAGAGCAGGATGACGCGAGACATGGGGATTGATTCCAATCATGAAAGATGAGGCATGCTACCGAGCCGGCGGGCGCTTGGCAAAGCGGGAGGGGGGAAAGGCAACGGGCCCGCGAAGGGGCCCGTTGGGGATGACGTGGCGAACGCCGTCTGGATCACAGCAAGATGGTGGTCAGCACATATCCCAGGGCGCAGGAGCTGCTGACCCCGATCAGCCCAGGAATGATGAAGCTGTGGTTGATGATGAACTTGCCGATGCGGGTGGTGCCGGAGCGGTCGAAACCGATACAGGCCAGATCGCTCGGGTAGGTCGGCAGCACGAAGTAGCCGTAGCTCGCCGGCAGGAAGGCGATCAGCAGTTTCGGCTCCACTCCGAGCGCCAGACCCATGGGGGCGATGGCGGTGAGCGCGGCGGCCTGGCTGTTCACCAGCTTGGAGATGAGGAAGAGCACCAGGGCATAGGTCCAGGGCTGGGCCTGTACCACGTGGGCCAGGGTCTCTTTGAGCAGCGGCATGTGGGCCTGGAAGAAGGTCTCGCTCATCCAGGCAACCCCGAACACGGAGAAGATGGCGACCATGCCGGCCTTGAAGACGGCACCGTTGGAGATGTCGCCCGGCTTGACCTTGCAGCGCATCAGGATGATGGCGCCGGCGATCAGCATCATCATCTGGATCACCAGGTTCATGGAGAGGGGGCCCGTCTTGTCCTTGATGGTGAACACAGGACGCAGACCTTCGTTGGCACCGAGCAAGACCACGGCGGCGATGGCGGCGAAGAAGATCCAGGTAGACCAGTAGGCCTCTTTCGGGAACTTGGTGTTGAGCAGGGTTTCACCGCCGCCGTAGACGAAGGCGCGCTGCTCCGGATCCTGGATCTTGGCCTGGAACTCTTCGTCCTTGTCCAGATCCTTGCCGCGGCGCAGGCTCCACAGAGCCGCCATGACCACACCCGTGAGAGAGGAGGGGATGGCGATCATCAGGATGTCGAGCAGGCCGTAGGCCTGACCTATGCCGTGACCGGCCGCCAGAATGGAGACCATGGAGACCACGGCAACGGAGACCGGGGAGGCGCAGATCGCCATCTGGGAGGCAACGGATGCCACCGCCATGGGGCGCTCGGGACGGATGTTCTTCTGCAGCGCTATGTCGGCGATGATGGGGAACATGGTGTAGACCACGTGGCCGGTACCGCACAGGAAGGTGAGGGTCCAGGTGGTGAGCGGCGCCAGCAGGGTGATGTACTGGGGGTGGCGGCGCAGCAGGCGCTCGGCCACCTGCATCATCAGGTTGAGGCCACCGGCGGTCTGCAGGGTGGCGGCGCAGCCGATCACCGCCAGTATGGTCAGCATCACCTGAACAGGCGGCTCCCCCGGCACCAGACCGAACACGAAGGTCAGCAGGAACAGACCTATGCCGCTGATGAGACCCAGTCCCATGCCCCCAAAGCGGGTACCCAGCAGCAAGCAGCCGAGCACCACCAAAAATTCCATCAAGATCATTCCATTACCTCGTGTGATTGAATCCATGTCCGCACTGGCCCTGGGGCCCGGGAGCATCTGTTGTGGTTATTTGCCCCTAAAGGGTTAGTGGGTATTCTGGCACCCCTAAAGGGGTAAAAAATTGAGGTGGTTCAATAACAGACCCTTTTCCGATTTAAGTGCATAAAAACTATGGATATGCCCTTGAACAGGGGGAGTGGGAATGACAGGCAGGGGAAGGGGGGGATTTATTCGAGATCAGGATGAAAGGAGGAGATCATCCTTGCCGGGAGAGCAGGAAATAAAAAAGCCGACCACAGGGTCGGCTTTTTGCGATTCGCGTGCTGTCCGCGATTAGAACTCGGCGGTGCGAGGGGTACGCGGGAAGGGGATGACGTCGCGCACGTTGCCCATGCCGGTCACATAGACCACCAGGCGCTCGAAGCCCAGGCCGAAGCCGGAGTGCGGCACCGTGCCGTAGCGACGCAGGTCGCGATACCACCAGTAATCTTCCTTGTTCAGGCCCATCTCGGCCAGACGGGCATCCAGCACCTCGAGACGCTCCTCACGCTGGGAGCCACCGATGATCTCGCCGATCCCCGGGGCCAGCACGTCCATGGCGGCGACGGTCTTGCCGTCGTCGTTGAGGCGCATGTAGAAGGCCTTGATGTCTTTCGGGTAGTTCTTCACCACCACAGGAGACTTGAAGTGCTCCTCGGCCAGATAGCGCTCGTGCTCGGAGGAGAGATCGATACCCCAGGAGACCGGGAACTCGAACTTCTTGCCGCAGTTCTTCAGCACTTCGATGGCGTCGGTGTAGTCAATCTGGGCGAAGTCGGAGGCGACAAAGCGCTCCAGACGGTCGATGGCATCCTTGTCGATGTGCTGGGCGAAGAACTCCAGATCGTCGCGGCGCTCGGTCAGCACGGCGTTGAAGACGTACTTCAGCATGGCTTCGGCCAGGGCGGCGTTGTCTTCCAGGTTGGCGAAGGCAACTTCCGGCTCCACCATCCAGAACTCGGCCAGATGGCGGCTGGTGTTGGAGTTTTCGGCGCGGAAGGTCGGCCCGAAGGTGTAGACCTTGGACAGCGCGCAGGCATAGGTCTCGACGTTGAGCTGGCCGGAGACGGTCAGGAAGGTCTCCTTGCCGAAGAAGTCCTTGTCGTAATCCACCTTGCCTTCGGGGGTGCGCGGCAGGTTTTCCATGTCCAGGGTGGAGACGCGGAACATCTCGCCGGCCCCTTCGGTGTCGGAGGCGGTGATGAGCGGCGCGGCAATCCACAGATAACCTTCTTCGTGGAAGAAGCGGTGAATGGCCTGGGCCAGGCAGTTGCGCACCCGGGTCACGGCGCCGACCACGTTGGTACGGGCACGCAGGTGACCCTGCTCGCGCAGGTATTCGATGCTGTGGCGCTTGGCAGACATGGGGTAGGTGTCCGGGTCTTCGACCCAGCCCACGACCTTGACGTCGGAGGCCTGCAGCTCGAAGGCCTGGCCGCTGCCCTGGGAAGCCACGACCACACCGGTCACTTCCACTGAGCAGGCGGTGGTCAGACGCAGCACTTCATTCTCGTAATTGGCCAGGGTATTGGGAACGACGGCCTGTACCGGATGGAAACAGGAGCCATCGGATATGGCCAAAAATGAGATCCCCGCCTTGGAATCGCGGCGGGTCCGGATCCACCCTTTCACTGTCTGGGTGGTGCCAACCGCATACTTACCGGTCAGCACATCTACTACGGATGCGTGCGTCATCGAAATATTGTCTCCAGCTTGTTCTTGCAGCGCTATTTGCAACACTAGGGGTCTGGCCCGGGCATGAGTGGCCCACCATGGCAGACTAAGCCGTTAATCTTACCCGCGCGGGTTTGATAAACAAGCAAAAATGTCGGACCCTTGCGGGGTTTTCCCCATGAATCTTGCATGGATCCGGTCGGTTGGGCAGGGGGTGAGAGTGAAGGAACGCAGGCGGGGGCCGGATGGCTGGATACGGGTTCTCCAGGGGCTGGTGATCCTCTGCTGGAGCGGCTTTATCGTCCTGCTCTCCCTTTACCACTTCGCCAGGCCGCAGACGGCCTACGGTTTTCTGGTCTATGGCGGGGTCAAGGTGCGCCAGGAGTGGGATCCCGCCCTCACCCCCTGGCTGGTGCACGGGCTCTGGGGTTGCTGCCTGTTGACCCTGGTGGTCTTGGCGCTGGAGCACAGGCGCAGCCGACGGCAAGAGGATGCCCTGCACGTCAATCTATTCATCCTGCTGCTGATCCTGGCCGCCAGCCTGCTGTTTTATTACCTGGCGTGATCCGCCGGCTTCTCCTCCTGGGACGAGAGCGCTGGAGCGCAGCCGCAGCCGACGGCAAGAGGATGCCCTGCACGTCAATCTGTTCCTCCTGCTGCTGATCCTGAGCGCAAGCCTGCTGTTTTACTATCTGGCGTGATCCGTCGGCTTCTCCTCCTGGGACGAGAGCGCTGGAGCGCAGGCGCAGCCGCCAGCAAGAGGATGCCCTGCGCGTCAATCTGTTCCTTCTGCTGCTGATCCTGGCCGCCAGCCTGCTGTTTTATTACCTGGCGTGATCCGCCGGCTTCTCGTCCTGGGACGAGGGGGCGGGGCGCTTGCCGAGCTGGCGCTCCACGCTGTCGAGCATCTGGTTGTAGGCGAGGGCCACCCGGCCTATCTCGTCCCCTTCATCGCCCTCCAGCCGGTGGCCGAAGTCGTGCAGATCGGTGGCCTCCTCCATGGAGCGGGTCAGCTGGTTGAGGGGGCGGACTATCCAGGTGCGTATGACCCAGAGGGTGAGCAGCAGCCCCAGCCCGAAGATGAGGGTGAGGCTCAGGGCCGAGGTGAGTATGTTCTGCTCGACCCGGGTAAAGAGGGTGTCGAGGGAGTAGTCAAAGCGCACCGCCCCCAGCACCGTGTTCTCCGCCACCTGGTGACAGCTGGTGCAGTCGGTGCCGCGAAAATCCTTCTTGGCCAGCAGGGGGCGAGTCACCACCAGCTTGCTGTGGGTGCCGTCGTGCACCACCTCCAGGCTCCCCTTGCCCGCCAGGGCCAGGGCATCGAATCTGTCCTTGGGGGCCTCGCTGTCGCGGCTAGGCCCATACTGCTTGTTGACCGGCGCCCCGCGCACTATGCGGGCATCTTCCACGTGGGCGTGATCGAGAAACTTGGCACGCAGGGTGTCGCGGGCCTCCATCTTGCCGGTCAGCATCAGCATGTTGAGGCCGTCGAAATAGGCCTCGGTCTGCTCGCGGCTCTGCTCCTTGATGAGGGTCAGGATGAGGTCGCGCTCGCGCACCGCCTGATAGGCCGCGGAAAACACCAATACCATGGAGAAGATGAAGAGCAGGAAGAAATTGATCTTGGCAGTGATGGAGAGGCGCATGGGAAAGGTACATCTGTTGGGTAAAACCCGCGCAGTCTACTCTCCTCGCCTGGCGGGTTCTGGTGTCTCGCTCACATTCTGATGAAAAAGAGCCAAAAGGCCCTGCATTCTCATGCAGAGCCTATTCATCCAGACTCAGAATTCGCCGCTGGTGATGGCCTCATGGATGGCGCGGGTCAATACCCGCAGCTCCTCGGGGCTGATGACGAAGGGGGGCATCAGGTAGATGAGCTTGCCGAAGGGGCGGATCCAGGCCCCAAGCGACACGAACTTGCGCTGGATGCGCGCCACGTCCACCCGCTCTTTCATCTCCACCACGCCGATGGCGCCGAGTACCCGCACGTCCGCCACCGCCGGATGGAGGGTCAGCTGCACCAGCTCGGTGCGCAGCTGATGTTCGATGGCGGTTACCCGTTCCTGCCAGGGTGAGGCCAGCAGCAGATCGATGGAGGCGTTGGCGACTGCGCAAGCCAATGGATTGCCCATAAAGGTGGGGCCGTGCATAAAGACCCCGGCCTTGCCGTCACAGATGGTGCGGGCGACCTGCTCCGTGGTGAGGGTGGCCGACAGCGTCAGGTAGCCACCGGTGAGCGCCTTGCCAAGGCACATGATATCGGGGCTGATCCCCGCCCAGTCGCAGGCAAACAGCTGGCCGGTGCGGCCAAAGCCGGTGGCTATCTCGTCGGCGATGAGCAGCAGGCCGAACTCGTCGCACAGGGCGCGCACCCACTGCAGGTAGCGGGGGTGATAGAAGCGCATGCCGCCCGCCCCCTGGACTATGGGCTCCAGCACTATGGCGGCTATCTCTTCGTGGCGATCGGCAACCAGCTCCGCCAGCTCCACCACGCAACTCTCGTCCCACTGGGCATGAAAGCGGCAGCTGGGGGCGGTCACGAAATGGTGCTCCGGCAGGAAGCCCTTGTAGAGCTCGTGCATGCCGCCATCCGGGTCGCAGACGCTCATGGCGCCGAAGGTGTCGCCGTGATAGCCGCCCCGCAAGGAGACGAATTTGGCGCGGGGCGTCCCCCTGGCGTGCCAGTACTGCTGGGCCATCTTGAGCGCCACCTCCACCGCCACCGAGCCGGAATCCGCCAGAAACACCCGATCCAGCCCCTTTGGCGTGATCTCCACCAGCTTGCGGCACAGCGCCACCGCAGGAGCATGGGTCAGGCCGCCAAACATCACGTGGGACATCTTGCCGAGCTGGGCGGTGGCGGCGGCATCGAGTTCGGGTACCTGATAGCCGTGGACGCAGGCCCACCAGGAGCTCATGCCATCCACCAGTTCACGGCCGTCGCTGAGGGTGAGGGTCACCCCCTTGGCGCTGGCCACTTCATAGCAGGGCAGGGGATGGGTGAGGGAGGTATAGGGGTGCCAGACGTGGTGCAGGTCGAATTCTTGGTTGGTCATTTTGTGTTCTATTGTCAATTGGTTTGATCTGGTCGGTGTTGACAGTCTACGCGCGCTCTCTACACTAGCCAACAATTTCAGCCACTTGGCGCCAGTCCTCACCGCGAGTAGGTCGGCCGGTGGCGGCTTTTGCGGTCCTTCATCCCAGGATGGCGGCGCAGGATCCCACTTATAACAACTGGAAGCCATGTATGAATGCTCTCACCCTGGGCGGCCACGCCCTTCGTCACGACTGGACCCTCGCCGAGGTCCAGGCCCTGTTTGCCCTGCCATTCAACGATCTGCTGTTCCAGGCCCAGACGGTACACCGCGCCCATTTCGACCCGAACGAGGTGCAGGTGAGCACCTTGCTCTCCATCAAGACCGGCGCCTGCCCGGAGGATTGCAAATACTGTCCCCAGAGCGCCCGCTACCACACCGGGCTCGAGACCGAGCGGCTGATGGAGGTGGAAAAGGTGCTGGAGCGGGCCCGCGAGGCCAAGGCCAACGGCTCGTCGCGCTTCTGCATGGGGGCCGCCTGGCGCAACCCCAAAGAGAGGGACATGCCCTATATCCTGCGCATGGTCGAGGAGGTGCGCGGGCTGGGGATGGAGACCTGCATGACGCTAGGGATGCTGACTGCGGATCAGGCGGCGCGCCTGGGTGCTGCCGGGCTTGATTACTACAACCACAACCTCGACACCTCGCCGGAGTTCTACGGCGACATCATCACCACCCGCACCTATCAGGACCGCCTGGATACCCTGGAGCACGTGCGCGGCGCCGGCATGAAGGTCTGCTCCGGCGGCATCGTCGGCATGGGGGAGCAGGCAAAGGATCGGGCGGGCCTCCTGATGGCGCTGGCCAACCTGCCCCGCCACCCGGAGAGCGTGCCCATCAACATGCTGGTCAAGGTGAAGGGGACACCCATGGAAAACCAGGAGAATCTGGACCCGTTCGAGTTTATCCGCACCATAGCCGTGGCGCGCATCATGATGCCTGCCTCCCACGTGCGTCTCTCCGCCGGGCGGGAGAAGATGAATGAGCAGATGCAGGCCATGTGCTTTATGGCGGGTGCCAACTCCATCTTCTATGGCTGCAAGCTGTTGACCACCCCGAATCCGGATGAGAACAGCGACATGCAGCTGTTCAAGCGCCTCGGCATCCGCCCCGCCCAGCGGGCCCAGAAGCCGGATCAGGTTCAGGAAGAGGAGCTGCTGGCCGAGGTGAGCCGCCAGAGCGAGCCGAGCGAGCTCTTCTACGATGCCACCCGTTCCCGCGCAGGTGCCGTCCGTCCATGATTTCCCCTGTTGTCACCGGCCCCTTTGCGCTGGGGGAGGCCCTGGCCGAACGTGAGCAGGCCGCCCTGCTGCGCCGACGCACCCCTGTGGATGTGGCGAGCGGCGGGCGGCTCAGGGTGGCGGGGCGCGACTACCTCAACCTCTCTGCCAACGACTACCTGGGGCTCGCCGATCATCCCGCCATCAAGGCCGCCTTCAAGGAGGGGATCGACCGCTATGGCGCGGGCGCCGGCGCCTCGCCTCTGGTGACCGGCTACAGCCGCGCCCACCAAGAGCTTGAGGAGACCTTGGCAGAGTGGCTCGGGGTGGAGGCTGTGCTGCTGTTCAACTGCGGTTTCTCCGCCAATCAGGCGGTGCTCAAGGCCCTGCTCGGCAAGGAGCACCTGCTGTGGCAGGACAGGCTCAACCACGCCTCCCTGCAAGAGATGGGCAGCCAGCTGCCCTGCAGGATGAAGCGCTTCGGCCACAACGACATGGTCGCGCTCGCGCGTCAGCTTGAGCCAAAACGGGGCCTGATCGTCTCGGAGGGGGTGTTCAGCATGGACGGGGATCAGGCGCCCTGGGCTGAACTCGCGACATTGGCAGCCCAGAGCGGCAACTGGCTGATGATCGACGATGCCCACGGCCTCGGGGTGCTGGGCCCTGAGGGGCGCGGCACCCTGGCGGCGCAAGGGGTGGACCCGGCCAGCGTGCACATCCAGATGGGCACCTTTGGCAAGGCGCTCGGGGTGGCCGGGGCCTTCGTGGGGGGCAGCCGCGAGCTGGTGGAGTACCTGGTCAACTTTGCCCGCCACTATGTCTACAGCACCCATATGCCCGCCGCGCAGGCTTGCGCGGTGAGCAAGAGTATCGAGCTGGTGCGCGCCGCCGACGAGGCCCGCGCGCACCTCGCTCGCCTTATAGCCCTCTTTCGGCAAGGGGCACAGGCGCTCGGCTGGACGCTGGGTGCAAGCGAGACCCCGATCCAGCCCCTGCTGGTGGGGGAGAGCAGTGCCGCCCTGCAACTGGCCGAGCGGCTGCGGGAGCGCGGTGTCTGGGTGAGCGCCATTCGCCCGCCCACTGTGCCGGTCGGCACGGCGCGCCTTCGCATCACCCTGAGTGCCGCCCACCGCGAGCAGGATGTGGATAGCCTGCTCGAGGCCCTGGGTCCCTGCCCATCCAGTGATCAGAGAGGAGGCGCCCATGCTGCATGAGCGTTTCCAGCAGGTCGACAAGGCCCAGCTCGCCCGTCGCTTCGGCGCCGCCGCCCGTCACTACGACGCCCACGCCCGCTTCCAGCAGGAGGTGGGGCAGGCGCTGCTGGTACGCATGGGCGAAGGGAGTATGAACGAGATGCGCCCGGGGGCCGGGCTGGATCTGGGCTGCGGCACCGGCTTCTTCCTGCCCGCGCTGGCGGGTCGTTGTCAGCAGTTGCACGGGCTGGATCTCGCCCCCGGCATGCTGGCGCAGGCCGCCCTGCGTGGCAGCGGCGCCCGGCTGGTGTGCGGCGATGCGGAGGCGCTGCCCTTCGCGGATCAGAGCCTGGACTGGGTCTTCTCCAGCCTGGCCCTGCAGTGGTGCGAGCGCCCGGCCCAGGCGTTTGCCGAGATCCACCGGGTGCTCAAGCCCGGTGGTCAGATCTTCTTCTCGACCCTGCTGGCCGGGTCGCTTTGGCAGTTGCGCGAGGCCTGGGGCGCCGTCGACGGGCATGCCCACGTCAACCGCTTCCTCGCCCTGCCCCAGTTGCAGCAGGCCATTGGCGCCGCGGGTTTTCAGGCGCCTGAGCTGACCTCTGTCACCTGGTCCCTCGCCTATCTGGAGCTCAACGACTTGCTGCGGGATCTCAAGGGCATAGGGGCCAGCCAGGTCAATGATGACAGGGCTGCGGGGCTGGGCAACCGCCAGCGCCTGAGGCGTCTCGGGGAAGCCTATGAGCGCCACCGCCAGCCCGACGGCCTGCTGGCCGCCAGCTATGAGGTCTGTCTCGGGCGCCTTGTCCGCCGCTGACCGGCTGCGGGAACACCCGTTTTTGCCTTGGGCCGGGCGAGGTGAGCCGCCCGGCACAAGCCCATCATTGATACCCAGGTGGTGCCAGAGCGCCACCTTGAACTGCGCTGAGGAATCATCATGGTCAGATCCTATTTCATCACGGGCACCGACACCGACGTGGGCAAGACCCTGGTCGCCCGTACCCTGCTGCAGGCGTTCGCCGCCCGGGGCATCCCCTGCGCCGGCTACAAGCCGATCTCCGCCGGTTGTGCCCGCACCCCGGAGGGGCTTCGCAACCTCGATGCCCAGCAGCTGCAAGCGGCCGCCAGCCTCCCGCTGCCCATCGACTCGGTCAACCCCTACGCCTTCGAACCCCCCATAGCCCCACATAGCCGCCCGGGAGGTGGGGGCGAGCACCCCTGGCGGGCCTGTCTGCCGGGTTGCGGGAGATTGAGCGGGCCGGGGCCGAACGGGTGATAGTCGAGGGGGCGGGGGCCGGTTTTTGCCGCTCGATCACCAGCAGCTGCTTCCGACTGGGTCGCCCTTGAGCGCCTGCCGGTGATCCTGGTGGTGGGGGCCAAGCTGGGTTGCCTCAATCATGCCCTGCTCACCTGCGCCGCCATCCGCCATCAGGGGCTGACCCTGGCAGGCTGGGTGGTCAATCGGGTGGATCCGCACATGAGTCGCTACCAGGAGAACCTGGCCACCTTGAAAGCCATGTTGCCGGCCCCATTTCTGGGGGAGATCCCCTTCGTTGACCAGCCGCTCGAGGCGGATCTGCGCGATTGTCTCGACATCTCGTCCCTGCTCTGAGGCCCAACATTCAGCAAACATTCATCGAGTCTGTCTATGATCGGGGGCAGGTGTGGTATCGGGTCGATTGTGAATTGGCCCGAACCATGCATCTATATCTCACAAGGAGTCAATATGAAGCGAATTATGCTATTCCTGGTGACCAACCTGGCCGTCATGCTGGTGCTGGGGGTGGTACTCAATATCCTGTTCTCGGTTCTGGGGATCAACAAGTCCAGCATTTCCGGTCTGTTGGTGTTCTGTGCCGTGTTCGGTTTTGGGGGTTCCTTTATCTCCTTGCTGATGTCCAAGTGGATGGCCAAGCGCAGCTATGGCGTCCAGGTCATCGAGCAGCCCCGCAACGAGACAGAGCACTGGCTGGTGAGCACAGTCGCCCGTCAGGCCCGTGAGGCTGGCATCAAGATGCCGGAAGTGGGGATCTACGACTCCCCCGAGATGAACGCCTTCGCCACCGGCGCCCGCCGCGACGACTCCCTCGTTGCCGTGTCCTCCGGCCTGCTCTACAGCATGAGCCGTGACGAGGCGGAAGCCGTGCTGGCCCACGAGGTGAGCCACGTGGCCAACGGCGACATGGTGACCCTGACCCTGATCCAGGGGGTGGTGAACACCTTCGTGATGTTCTTCGCCCGCATAGTGGCCGGCGTCATCAGCAACTTCTTCAGCTCCAACAACGACGAGGAGAGCAGCAGCTCCGGTGGGTTTGCCTACATGATCACCGTGTTCGTGCTGGAGATGCTGTTCGGCGTGCTGGCTTCCATGATCGTCATGTGGTTCAGCCGTCAGCGCGAGTTCCGCGCCGACGCCGGTGCCGCCAAGCTGGCCGGTCGCGACAAGATGATAGCCGCGCTGCAGCGCCTCTCCCGTGGCGCCGAGCCGCAGATGGAAGGCACCATGATGGCCTTCGGCATCAACGGCAAGCGCTCCATGAGCGAGCTGTTCATGAGCCACCCGCCCATCGAGCAGCGCATCGCCGCCCTGCGTGGCTGATTGCCAGACACGATAAGAAAACGGCTGCCTCAGGGCAGCCGTTTTGCTTTGCGATGATGGCGCCGACCCGTGCGGCGCCATCCTCCTATTTGATCACCAGATCGGAGAGGGGCACGGCGCAGCAGGTGAGGATCTTGCCCGCGGCTCGCTCGGCGGCTGTGATGGCCGGGGCGTCCGGGTGATCCACCTCCCCTTCGAGCAGGGTCTGCTTGCAACTGCCGCAGATGCCGGCGCGGCAGCTCCAGGGCAGCTCCACCCCCTGCTTGTGGGCCTGATCCAGCACAGTGCCCTGATTGTTGCCAGCGAAGGTCTGCTCGCCGATGCGCAGTTGCACTGCCTTGTGGGGACGGGCCACCGAGAGGATGGCCCCGCCAAAGCTCTCCTGGCGGATGCGCTCGGCGGCGACCCCCTGCTCCTGCAGCAGCCTGGCCGCCTCGCTCATAAAGCCGTGGGGGCCGCACAGGAAGATCTCCCGTGCCAGTAGATCCCTGACCTGCTCGAGGTGCCCCTTGCCAAGGCGACCGCTCATGCCCTGCCAGTGGCCATCGGGCTGGCTCAGGATCAGGGTCAGTTGCATGCCTGCCTGACTCATGGCGTGCAGCTCGGCGGCGGCCGGAATGTCGGCCTCGCTGCGGCACAGGTGCATAAAGTGAACATCTTCCAGCTCCCCGCGCAGCGCCAGGGTGCGGGCAATGGACAGCATGGGGGTGACGCCTGAGCCCGCCGAGAGCAGCAGCAGCTTGCGCTCTGTGCCTAAGTGAAACTCGCCGGCTGGGGGGGCGGCCAGCAGGTGATCGCCCACGCGCAGCTCATGGTGAAGCCAGGGGGAGATGCGGCCATCGGCCAGCTTCTTGACGCTGATGCTGTAACGCTCGGGCCTCTCCGGGGTGGAGCTCAGGGTGTAGCGGCGCTGTTGCCGTTCCCCCTTGATGTCGAGGCTGATGGGCAGGTGCTGGCCCGGCAGGTAGTCGGGCAGGGGCTCGCCGTCGGCGGCCTCGAACCAGAAGGTCTCCAGATCCCGGGCCAGGGGCTCGCGGGCGACGCAGACCAGCTCCCGCTTCTTCGGCGCCGCATTGGGGTAGACGGGGGGACGGGCGGTTTCCAGCACCTGGATCTCGCTCCCGGCCTCAATCCAGCCCTCGTTCAGCGCCACCAGATTCTGGCCAAAATAGACCTCCCCATCCTCGCCACGGCGGTAGCGGGTGAGGGTGGCGAGCGGCTCTTTCAGCGCGTTGAAGCGATCCGTGCCCGCCTCCACCGTGGTCATGATGCAGCGGCTGCACGGCTTGGCCACCAGAAACTCCACCTCGCCGATGCGGATCCGCTTCCAGCCATCCTCCTCGAACGGGCGGGTGCCGCTCGCCACCAGATTGGTGCGAAACTGGCTCATCTGGTGCAGGGCATCGGATCTCAGGTTGAGGTCATCCAGCGAACTCTGGCTGATCAGCAGCAGGGGATAACCGTCGGCAAAGCTGACCCGGGTGCCGGTCTTCTCCCGAAAGCGGTCAGAGGTTTCGCCGAGCCAGAGCAGGCGAACCGGCTCCCCCGCCACCCGGCTCAGCCACTCATCGGCCTGGGACTGGGTGTGCAGGGCATGGAAGCTGTCGCCCCAGACGCCTGTGGCCTGGGGGGCGCGGCTGAAGTCTGCTTCCTGCAGCCTGAGCTGCGCCATTCCCGGATAACGCAGTTGCAGGCCGCCCTCCACCGGGGTGGCCGTCACCAGTTGCAGCTGGGGATGGGTGCGGGCTGTGATGAAGGTGCCGTCCGGCTTGACCACCATGTAGCGGCGATCCCCCAGCAGCCCCTCCTCGGTCACCCGGGCACGGGTCAGCGGCATGCCCGCCGTCGATTTGATGGGGTAGAGATGTATGCTGGCGAGGCTGGGCATGTCAGGGTCCTTGTGCTGTGGCGATTCCAGTGAAGAGGGCAAGATAACGATTCCTGCCCCGTGCGGCAATCCTCTCTTGCCCCCCATCATGGGGGGCAGGCGAGGAGGCGCCTGATCGGTGCAGGCCAACGGCGCCATGTGATCGGGGTCGTATCCCGGGGGAAACGCCTCATAAAGCGCAACATTTATTGATCCTGATCCACCATGTCGTACAAAAAACGGCCCATCATCGAGCCAGCTTCCAGTTTCTGACGCTTTCGCTTCTTCCCTCTCCGGCCACCGTCTGCCCAGGCAACGCGGTATCAAGCGCCATCGGAGCGGGCCTGTTACCCAACAAGAAGAAAGCAATGTATGAGCAAACAACTGGATATGACCCCACAGCCGGATCTCTCCCAGAAGACGGGAACAGGCCCGGTCCGCACCCGGCTGCCCGTCTGGCAACCGGCCCTGCCACCTTGCAACCATGCCTGCCCGGCCGGCGAGAACATCCAGGCCTGGCTTGCCCTGGCCGAAGCGGGCCGCTTCGAGGCGGCCTGGCAGCGACTCATCGAAGAAAACCCCCTGCCCGCCGTCCATGGCCGGGTCTGTTATCACCCCTGCGAAAGCGCCTGCAACCGGGCCCAGGTGGACGAGGCCGTCTCCATCCATGCCATCGAGCGTTTCCTCGGCGATGAGGCGCTGGCCAAAGGCTGGCAGCCTGCGCCACCTGCCCCTGCCAGCGGCAAGAAGGTGCTGGTGATCGGCGCCGGGCCCTCCGGTCTTTCTTGCGCCTGGCACCTCAACCGGCTTGGACATCGGGTGGAGATCCGCGAGGCGGGGCCACTGGCGGGCGGCATGCTGCGCTTCGGCATTCCCGCTTACCGCTTGCCCCGCGACGTGCTGGACAGGGAGGTGGCCCGCATCCTGGCGGCCGGGGTGACGCTGACCCTCAACCACAAGGTGGAAGACGTGCTCAAGGCGCGTGATGAGGGGGGCTTTGACGCCGTCTTTATGGCCATCGGCGCCCATCTGGCCAAGCGGGTCGATATTCCGGCCCGGGAGGCGGGCAAGATCCTCGATGCGGTGAGCTTCCTCGAGCAGGCGAGCCTCGCCGAAGAGCAGGGTCTGCCGCCCCCCAAACTGGGACGACGGGTGGCTATCTATGGCGGCGGCAACACCGCCATGGACGCGGCCCGCACCGCCCGTCGCCTCGGGGTGGAAGAGGCGATGATCATCTACCGTCGCGACCGGGATCATATGCCTGCCCACGCCTTCGAGGCCCTTGAGGCCGAGGAGGAGGGGATCAAGATCAACTGGCTGCGCAGCATTCGCCAGCTCGACAACACCCGCATCGAAGTGGAGGTGATGGCGCTGGATGAGCAGGGCAAGCCGGTGCCCACCGGCCAGTTTGAAACCCTCGAAGCGGACTCCCTCATTCTGGCGCTCGGTCAGGAGGTCGACCTCTCGGTGCTGGAGAGTATTCCCGGCGTGCGGGTCAACAAGGAAGGGGTGGTACAGGTTGGCGAGAACCTGATGACGGATGTGCCGGGTCTGTTTGCCGGTGGTGACATGGTGCCCTCCGAGCGCACCGTCACCATCGCCACCGGCCATGGCAAGAAGGCGGCGCGCCATATGGATGCCTGGCTGCGCGGTCGCCACTACCACAAACCGCTCTCCTACCCGCTGGTGGGGCCACAGCAGTTGCAGCTCTGGTTCCAGACCCAGGCTCCGGCCAGCAGTCAGCCGATCAAACCGGCGTGGGCGCGAGACGACTTTGGCGAGATCATAGGTGGGCTGGATGAGGTGGCCGCCCGCTACGAGGCGGCGCGTTGCTACTCCTGCGGCAACTGCTTCGAGTGCGACGGCTGCTACGGCAGCTGCCCCGAGCAGGCCATCGCCAAGCTGGGGCCGGGCAAAGGCTATCAGGTGGATGCCGAGCGCTGCACCGGCTGCGGTGCCTGTCATGACCAGTGCCCTTGTCACGCCATCCTGCTGCGCCAACCTGAGGAGTCCCAATGAAACATGAACTGATCATGGTCGATGGCAACGAAGCCGCGGCCCGGGTGGCGTACCAGCTGAGCGAAGTGTGTGCCATCTACCCCATCACCCCGAGCTCGACCATGGCCGAACTGGCCGATGCCTGGGCGGCGGAGGGGCAGCGCAACCTGTGGGGCAACATCCCCACCGTGGTGGAGATGCAGAGTGAAGGGGGAGCGGCCGGTACGGTACACGGCGCACTGCAGGCGGGGGCGCTGGCCACCACCTTCACCGCCAGCCAGGGGCTGATGCTGATGCTGCCCAACATGTACAAGATTGCCGGGGAGCTGACCTCGGCTGTGTTCCATGTGGCGGCCCGCTCGCTGGCCGCCCAGGGGCTGTCGATTTTTGGCGATCATCAGGACGTGATGGCGGCGCGCAGCACCGGCTTTGCCATGCTCGCCTCCGGCTCGGTGCAGGAGGCGCAAGATCTGGCGCTGGTTGCCCACAGCGTCACCCTGCAGTGCCGGGTGCCCTTTATCCACTTCTTCGACGGCTTTCGTACCTCCCACGAGGTGAACAAGATCACTGCGCTGCACAAAGATGAAATTCGGGCCCTTATCGACAACGACTGGGTGCGTGCCCACCGTGCGCGGGCGCTGAACCCGGATCATCCCGTGATGCGCGGCACTGCCCAGAACCCGGACACCTACTTCCAGTCCCGCGAGAGCGTCAACCCCTTCTATGAGGCGGTGCCGGCGCGGGTGCAACAGTGCATGGAGAGCCTCGGCAAGCTGACCGGCCGCCACTACCACCTGGTGGAGTACCACGGCGCAACCGATGCCACCGACATCATCGTGCTGATGGGCTCGGGGGCGGCCACCGCCCGCACCACGGTCGATTGGCTCAACCGGCAAGATCGCAAGACAGGGGTCTTGGTTGTGCGCCTCTATCGCCCCTTCCCGGTGCAGGCGCTGCTCGATGCGCTGCCGCAGAGCGTACGGCGCATCGCCGTGCTGGATCGCACCAAGGAGCCGGGGGCGGGGGGCGAGCCGCTGCTGCTGGATGTGCAGAGTGCGCTGATCGACGGCTTGCAGCGCGGCCTTATCAAGCGGCTGCCCTGGCTCAGTGGCGGTCGCTACGGCCTCTCCTCCAAAGAGTTCACCCCCGCGATGTGCGCGGCGGTGTTCGAGGAGCTCTCCTCCGATGCGCCGCGCCCCCGCTTTACCGTGGGGATTGTTGATGATGTGTCGGGCCTCAGTCTGGCTTGGCACCCCATCGGTGATCTGGAGCCTGTCAGCCGGGTACGGGCGCTCTTCTTCGGCCTCGGCGCCGACGGCACCGTGGGCGCCAACAAGAACAGCATCAAGATCATCGGCGAGCTGGAGGGCTTCCATGCCCAGGGCTACTTCGTCTACGACTCCAAGAAGTCGGGCTCGCGCACCGTCTCCCACCTGCGCTTTGGCCCCGAGCCCATCGACGCCCCCTGGCTTATCGAACAGGCGAGCTTTATCGGCTGCCACCAGTGGGGCTTTGTCGAATCTGTGGATCTGCTGGAACACACCGCCGAAGGGGCGACCCTGCTGCTTAACGCTCCCTACGAGGCGGACAAGGTGTGGGGCCAGCTGCCCGAGCGGCTGCGGGCACGTATTCGCGCCCTCAATATCCAGCTCTACTGCATCGATGGGGATCGGGTGGCCGAGCAAAACGGCATGGGCAATCGCATCAACACCATCATGCAGACCTGCTTCTTCGCGCTGGCCGGGGTGTTGCCGCGGGACGAGGCGATTGCGCTGATCAAGGAGAGCATCGAGAAGAGCTATGCCCGCAAGGGGCCCGAGATGGTGGCGCGCAACTTCGCGGCGGTGGACGATACCCTGGCTCACTTAAGCAAGGTGGCGATCCCGGCCGGTGAGGAGCAGATCAGCGACTATCCGCTGCCACTGGCACCGGGTGGCAGCGAGTTTGTCCAACGGGTCACAGGAGAGATGCTGGCAGGGCGCGGCGATCTGATCCCCGTCTCCATGCTGCCGGTGGACGGCACTTACCCCACCGCCACCAGCCGCTTCGAGAAGCGGGATATCGCCCGCGAGATCCCGATTTGGCATTCGGATATCTGCATCCAGTGCGGCAACTGCGTCTTTGTCTGCCCCCATGCTGCGCTGCGGGCCAAGTTCTACCACCATGACTGGCTGGCGACCGCCCCCGAGGCGGCCCAGTCGGTGCCCGTTACCGCCAAGGGGTTCCCCGACAGCCGCTATACCTTGCAGCTCTATCCGGAGGATTGCACCGGCTGCGGCCAGTGCGTGCAGGCCTGTCCGGTGCGGGCCGGGGCTGATGAGGAACACGAGGGCGAGCGCGCCATCACCATGATGGACAAGGCGCCCCATCTTGCTGGCCAGAAGCAGGCGCTGCGCTGGTTCGAGAGCCTGCCCTGGCCTGCCCGCGAGCGGGTGGATTTCTCCACGGTGCGCGGCACCCAGTTCCTCGAACCCCTGTTCGAGTTCTCCGGTGCCTGCGCCGGCTGTGGCGAGACCCCCTATCTCAAGTTGCTGACCCAGCTGTTTGGCGATCGCATGCTGGTGGCCAACGCCACCGGTTGCTCCTCCATCTATGGCGGCAACCTGCCGACCACCCCGTGGGCCAAGAACGCGGAAGGGAAGGGGCCTGCCTGGTCCAACTCCCTGTTCGAGGACAACGCCGAGTTCGGCTTTGGTTTTCGTCTCACCGCCGATCAGCATCACGGTCAGGCGGTGGCGGCCCTCTCGGCGATGAAGGGGGAGCTGGGGGAAGCGCTGGTTGATACCCTGATCACTGCCCCGCAGCGGCTGGAGTCGGAGATCCGCGCCCAGCGCACCCGGGTGGCGCAAGTGCGCGAGCGGCTGGAAGAGGTGAAATCCGGCAAGGCCCGCGAACTGCTGTCGCTTATCGATCAGCTGGTGCGCCGTTCGGTCTGGATCATTGGCGGCGATGGCTGGGCCTATGACATCGGCTCGGCGGGGCTCGATCATGTGCTCGCCTCCGGTCGCGATGTGAACGTGCTGGTGATGGATACCGAGGTCTACTCCAACACCGGCGGCCAGATGTCGAAATCGACCCCGCTCGGCGCCGTCGCCAAATTTGCGGCGGGGGGCAAGACGCTGGCCAAGAAGGATGTGGCGTTGCAGGCCATCTCCTACGGCAACGTCTATGTTGCCCGCATCGCCTTTGGTGCCAACCCGCAGCAGGCGCTGCAGGCCTTGCGTGAAGCCGAAGCCTATCCGGGTCCGTCGCTGATCATCGCCTATAGCCACTGTATCGCTCACGGCATCGATATGGAGTTTGGCCTGACTCAGCAAAAACGCGCCGTGGCCTCCGGTCACTGGCCGCTGATGCGCTACAACCCGGTACTGCGCAGTGCGGGGCAGAATCCCTTCAGTCTCGACAGCCTGCGCCCCTCCATCCCCCTCGCTGAATACCGGCAGGAGGAGACCCGTTATCGGGTATTGGCCCAGAGCCATCCGGAGGAGGCCGAACGGCTGATGCAGGTGGCGCAAAAAGTGGCGTGGCAGAAGTGGGCCACCTACGAAGAGATGGCTACCCGCGAGGCCAGCCATTTCCATCCGCCGGTGTGAGGATAGGTGAGTGAAATATAACCAAGCGGGCCATTGGCCCGCTTATATGTATAGTGAGTGCAGAGTGTTGAAAATCGAAGTTTTCATTTTGCATCTGTCTTTACAGTTAAAGTTTTAATGAAATGCCCTCATGAAAGAAATATTTTTATTACTTATACATTAGATGAAAATAGTATAAGGTGTTAATGTGGAGTTTTTCCTTCATAAAACTTTGAGGTTTTGTTATTAGGAGGTTTTACTTATATGGGGTACAAAGGCTATGAAAACATCAGGGAATTAATAACGAAAAATATAGATTCCAGAATATTAATTGATCTTGTTTCTGACTTGTTGTTTTCAAAGGGGTTTTCCAAAATACACAAAACAGACGGGCCTGGAGATGGGGGGAGAGATCTCTATGCTGAGCTCGATGGTGAGAGAACATTAGTTCAATGTAAATATCATGAAGATGGTGAAAAGACATGCAGTTCTAGGGAGTTATCTGAGCTACCAATGGCTTTGATTAAATTTAACTATTCAAAAGGTTTATTTATAACCAATGCAAAAATTTCTCCCCAAGCCAAAAGAGAGTACCTTGATAATTATCCAAATCTCCAGTTGTCATTCATAGATGGTGATGAGCTTGGATTGTTAGTTTTAGAAAGTCCATTACTTAGGTCTATATGGTTTGATGGCGAGTCTATCTGTAAAAGAGAGCCTTCTGTTCGAATTCCATTTCTTGTTAGAGAGCACGTAGATGATCTACCTTATGTAATTAAAGAGCATGCTGGCGAAGATAATTTGGTGGTTTTAGAGGAGAAATTCAAAGATGTTTTTCCAAATCTTAAGATAAGAATATTAGCAAGCAGAATGGATACGGACCGCTTTGAGCCTTACAAAGCACCGTTACCATTAACCATTGAAGAGGGTGGGGGATATATATTTTTATTTTCTCAACTGGTTGTGGAAGGGCTCGACTCATTAGCATCAATTGAATCGTTCAAGAATAAAGTTGTTTATTTGCTGTTGGATTGGATGAAAGAAAAACTATGCGGTTTTAGCCTTCGATTTGGAAAATCATATATTGCGGCTAGAAACAATGATGAGGAAGGCACAGAGATCGATCTGGATTTATGTCCAAGTACTTATATCGTTACCGAAAGTTACATTGGTAGAGAATTAGACT
The DNA here is from genome assembly GCF_965119515.1 of Aeromonas sp. Marseille-Q7275. Classification (NCBI taxonomy): domain Bacteria; kingdom Pseudomonadati; phylum Pseudomonadota; class Gammaproteobacteria; order Aeromonadales; family Aeromonadaceae; genus Aeromonas; species Aeromonas sp. Marseille-Q7275. Next base: position 131,309 of record NZ_CBCPLW010000009.1, on the reverse strand, counting down.
TCATTAGCGTGGATGGTCAAGCTGATTGGACTGGTGTTAATGATGCTCGCGTTACAGAGGCTGGCTATATCAGGTTATATAATCAAGAATTGAATGTATGTTTAGACTATAAAATAAAAACTAGAGTTGGTTGGAAAGCGCAGTTAGAAAAGCTTGCTTCAAAAGAGCGACTTAAAGCTGGATGGGAAAAATCGATTTTTTGCTTGATTGAGAAATTTGAATCTTGGCCTTTTGAACATATACCAGAACCAGATGAACATATTGATTGGGTTGACGGAAAGCATATTGTTTGTGGTTGGCTACATTTTTCATTACTGGGCTATCCATCTCAAACGCGAGGAAGAAGTAAGGATGGTTTCGCATCTGTGTTAAGGTTGCCTGATGAAATAGAATTTGAGCATGGCCAACAAAATATCAAGTCGGCACTATTACGTTTATCTGGAGTGGAAATTTTAGATCCAAATAAAGCAAGGCATATGATCGCTATTACTGGGAATGATATGTTTGATATTCCAGAGGAATATTTTTATATCTGTGGTGAAGTAATTAGCTACCCGGAAGTTATTCCTAGTCCGATATTGCCTAACTCACGATTATTTCATCTTGAGCTTGTTTTGGCCAACAAAAATCCAAACTCATTCTTAAATTTGAATTTTTTGGAGATGGTAGACTCTCTAAAATATGTATATGGTGTTGAGAATTACACATCAACTCATTTTTGTCATCTATGTATACATTTAAATATAGAGTCAATTGCACATGAATACTCCAGTGGAATTGTTGAAAAAATCTCTATGATGGCAATGGAAATTATCAGCATCATTACTGCAGCATCTCCTTCAGATTCCTTTGTAGCAACAAAAGAATACTGGAAAGCTAACTACAATGTTTCATTAGGCTCTAGTTGGGAAAATTCTAGAAAAATTTACACATTTAGAAATAGTGGTGGTGAACCAATGGATTATAAAGATGTTATGAAAATTCTAACATCATGAGGTAAATATTAAATTGTTACTTAATTGCGACTTAGAACGAATGGTGTTTTTTTAAAAAAAACAAAAAAATACATTGTAATCATTCGTTTCTAAAAAAATAATGTCACTATATCGGTGGCATTTATCTATCTGCAGGTTAAGGCTTCCTTTTCCGACCAAGGCAGGTAAGCTGCGGGGCAAATAGCGTCAAGCAGGAGAAGGGATGATGACAGAACAACATATAACCGGGGCTAGGCTGTGTTCTTAAAGTGATGAAGATATAATCTCACATCTTCTCAACAGCTTAAGACCTATGTAGTGTCCCGTCGCTATCAGTTAACCGATGCACAATGGGGGCTTATCGAGCCCCTGTTTCCACATCACCGCATAAGCGGACGCCCTACTCGTGAGCCACGCCAAGTGCTTGATGGCATTCTCTGGATACTTCACACCGGTGCACCTTGGCGAGATCTGCCAGAACGTTTCGGCCCATGGAACTCGGTCTACAACTCCTTTCGACGTTGGCAAAGCACAGGCCGCATCGATGCCATCCTTGCGGCACTGCAACTGCATCTCAATGAAGAAGGGCTTATCGACTTCGACCTGTGGTGCATTGACGGCTCCAATGTCAGGGCATCCAAAGATGCTGCCGGAGCGCGTAAAAAAACACTCCGGTGAATCAAGCTCTTGGTCGCTCTCGTGGTGGTTTTGGCAGCAAAATTCACTTGGTCACTGATGGTAATGGTTTACCGCTGGGGTTCTGCCTTTCGCCGGGGCAATCAGCGGAAATCAGATATGCGACAAGTGCGTTGGCCATGGCAAGGATCCCGACTTCATCAGGCCGTTATCGCACGCGGCCAACGCATCTTGCCGCAGATAAGGCCTATAGCAGCAGGGCTCTGCGGGCAGAACTCCGGCGCAGAAAGATAAAAGCGGTTATCCCGCAACGCAGCGACCAGCAACGGCACCATAAGGGACGTCCACTGGTGTTAGACAAAGCTCGTTATCGTAGGAGAAATGTGGTCGAACGGTGCTTCGGATGGCTGAAGAAGTTTCGCCGATTCTCAACGAGGTATGAAAAGCTGGCGGGAAGTTTTGCAGCCTTTATCAAGCTGGCTTTCTGCCTTCGTTACTTACGGGAACTATTGGTGGAGAGAAAACCAGCATTTTGAGAACACAGCCTAGCGGCATTCTGGGGGCGGGCTGGCTCGGGCTGCCACTGGCGCGTGCCCTGCTGGCGGTAGGTAAGCCGGTAGCGGTCCGCAATACCAAGAGGCGCCCTGACATGGTCTGCCCCGCACCGTCGTGAGCGGGCAATAAAAAGCCCGGCTTTAAGCCGGGCTGGGGGATAAGTTGCTTATCCGGGTATTCGTCGAGGCGTCTAGTGTGGATGTTGTTTGAGGATGTCGTATATCTCCTCTTTCAGTTTAAGTTTCTGTTTTTTCAGATCCTTCACCTCGGAGCTGTAATCGCTGGCGTGATGTTTTTCCAGCTTCCTGATCTCCGCATCCAGGTCGTTGTGCAAGTCAAACTTCTTTTGGAAATGGACATCACTGCTCTTCAGTTTCGAGATGAGATCTCTGTACTCCGGGAACATGTAATGAAGCCTCCTTGGTGTCGTTTGATTGTGCCTTGACCTTCAAACTACCCCTTACCCCGGGAGATAAATGTGATCCCGATCCAATTTGGGGCAATGGGTTTGCTGCATCTGGCGGATGATTTTTAACTGATTGAATCACAAGCAGATAAGTGATTTATGAGGAGGGCAGAGAGGTGGGAATCGGGATCCTGTTCACAGTTGTGACTCTTTGATGACAGCCAAGGGCCGCCGGGCGGGCAGCAAGAAGGGGCGCAAGGCCCCTTCTTGGTAACAGGTGTGGCGTTTACTCTTTTTTCTTTTTCTTCTCGGGCAGGGGCTGACCGCCTCGGGCAATCACCTTGCCCACCTCGAAGCCTATCTGGGCCGCCAGCTCTTCCAGATCCGGGGCCTTGGCCTCGTTGCCGATGGCGTACTGGTAGTTGGCTATGGTGATCTTCTCGGCCACCGGGGTGCCCGGCACTATGGGCTCACGCCAGCCCTGGCCCACATGGGCCACCAGGGTGCCGTTCATGATGAGCTCGCCGACTATCTCCTGGGTGGGGATGCCCTTGCCGTAGGTCAGGCCTTGGGCATGCTTCTTGCCGACCAGGGGGTCGGTGCTTGCGGGCACCAGCTTGGTGCGGATCAGCCACTTGGGATCCTTGTGCTTGCCCACCGCCTTGCCGGTCTGGTACTCGTTGATCTTGATGGTCTTGATCATCTGGGCCATGAAGTCCTTGGTCAGGGCCTTCTGCGCCTCGCTGGTCTGGTCGATGACGATGGGGGCCACGTACCAGGTCTGGGGGGCTTGCGCCTTGGGGGCCGCCGGAGCGGTTTGTGCCATGGCGAGCGGGCTGAGCAGGATGGCCGCCAACAAGAGTCCGATTTTCTTCATTGTGATTCCGCTTATGTTTCGACAAGAATTTTGTTTTGCCAGCGACGACTGCGCCAGCGCCAGAACATGGCCAGACCGCGAACCCACTCGTCGCAGGCCAGCGCCAACCAGATGCCTACCAGGCCATAGCCCTGCATGATACCAAGGAAATAGGCGAGGGGAACGGCAATGCCCCACATGGAGACGAGCGCCATGTAGAGCGGGAAACGGGCATCCCCGGTGGCGCGCAGGGCGTTGATCACCACCAGGTTGAAGGTGCGGCCGGGTTCGAGGATGAGGCTGATGAGGAACAGCTGCGCCACCTGGGTGATGATGTCGGCGTCGTCGGTGAACAGGCTGATGATGGCGCGTCCGTTCAGGGCCGCGGCGAGGGCAATCAGGCTGGTGACGATGAGGCCGAGCTTGAGGCTCTTGATGAGCTGGCGATAGGCCTGCTCGAAGCGACGGGCCCCCGCCAGGTGGCCGATGATGATCTCGTTGCCAAGGCCGATGGAGAGGCCAAACAGCAGGATGAACAGGCAGATCTGGAAGAAGTAGGACTGGGTCGCCAGCGCCTTGTCGCCGAGCAGGCCGACGAAGGCGGTCACCACCATGAACTGCAGCATCCAGGAGAGGTTCTCCCCCGCCGCCGGCAGACCGATGTGCAGCACCTTGTCCAGCATGGCGCGGCTTGGCCGGAGGATCTCCGGCAGTCGCAGCCGTATGCCGGTCTTGCGCGCCACCAGCCACACCAGCAGCACCACGCCGACGATGCGCCCGGCAACAGTGCTGATGGCGACCCCGGCGACCCCGAGCTGGGGCAGGCCGAACCAGCCGTAGAGCAGCAGCAGGTTGCCGACGAAGGTGATGAGGTTGACGATGAGGGTCACGTACATGGCCTGACGGGTGTGGCCATGGGCGCGCAGGGTGGCGGCCAGGCAGAGCGCCGCCGCCTCCGGCAGCAGGCAGAGCCCGATGATCTGCAGGTAAAGGGTGGCATCCCCCATCAGGTGGGCGGGCAGGTTCATCAGCGCCAGCATGGTGCTGGCACCGGCCATGACCCCGACCGCGGCCACCATCCCCACCAGCAGGTTGAAGCCGATGGCGGTGTGGATGACCACGCGGGCCTTCTCCCTATCCCCCGCTCCCAGGTACTGGGTGATCACCACGCTGGTGCCTATGCTGACGAAGCTGAACAGGGTGATGGCGAGGTCGAACACCTGGTTGCCCACCGCCAGCGCCGCCACCCCCTGGTAGGAGACGTGGCCCACCATGAAGGTGTTGAGGGCCCCGGTCAGGAAGTGCAGGGCGAGATCGATGAACAGTGGCCAGGTCAGGGCGAAGAGGGAGCCCGGGCCCGTGTGGGATTGAGTCTGCATGGGATGTCCAAATACTGGGGATGGCCCTCGTCAGCGCCATCTGGACGGGCATTTAACACCAAGCGGGTGCGGGGTGCAATCCTGCCCTGAGCAAAGAGGGGGACGGGCCGGCCCGGCACCCTCTCGCTGGGTGGCGCCGTCAGACCGGGGTGGCGCCCGCTTCCTGCTCGCAGGGCCGGGTGAGGTGCGCCGAGTCCGGCAGCTCGTCGTCCTGGGGCCAGCGGGAGAGCAGGGTATCCGTGGTGCTCTCCACCACCTCGTCATCCTTGAACACCGGCTCCCGATAGCAGCGGGTCATGCGCAGGGCCTGATACATGTCGGGACTGAGGATGACCCCCTCGTCGCCTATCCGGATCCCCGCCTGCTTGAGCCACTGGGTCATCTGGCCGTGGCGACCGGCCATCACCATGTGGATGCCACGGCGTCTGAGCTCCTTGTGCAGCTCCCCCACCATGCTCATCACGCTGATGTCCTGATGGGTGAAGCAGGCCACCGCATCCACCACCAGGCACTTGGGATTATGGGGATCCTGCACCAGCAGCGCCAGCACCCGCCGCTTGAAGTAGGGGGCGTTGAAGTAGGTGAGCGGCGAGTTGAAGCGATAGACCAGGATGCCGGGAATCGCCTTGGCCTGCTCGTTGTCCCCCAGGGTGCGCACCACCCCCTCGTCGTCCATGCCGAGCAGCTGATCGGTGGGGCGCATCACGTTGCGCAGGAACTGGAACAGGCCCAGCAAGACCGCCAGGGTGATCCCCGGGATCACCCCCATGGTCAGCACGCTGATGAAGGTGATGAGGGCCAGCCAGAAGGCGGCGCGGTCCGAGTCGCGCAGGGCCCAGAGGCCGCGAAAATCGGTGAGCGACAGGGAGGCCATCACCAGCACCACCCCGAGGGCGGCGGTGGGGATGAACTTAAGCGGCGCCGTCAAATAGAAGGTGATAAGGGCGATCACAGCGGCCGCTATGATGGAGACCAGCTGGCTCTTGCCGCCATTGGCGTCGTTGACCGCGGTACGTGAATCCGCCCCGCTGATGGCAAACCCCTGAGAGACCGCAGAGGCGAGGTTTGCCATGCCCAGCGCCCTGAACTCCTTGTCCGCATCGATCTCGTAGCCGTTCTTGGCGGCGAAGCTGCGGGCGGTGAGCATCATGGAGACGAAGCTCACCATGGCGAGGTTGAGCGCTGGCAGCACCAGCTCGCGCATCAGGCCGGGGGGGAATTCCGGCATCTGGAAGGCGGGCAGGCCCGAGCCCACGGCCCCCAGGGTGGCGATGTCGAACTGGCCGAGATTGAGGGCCCACACCAGGGCCGCCGTCACCACCATGGCCACCATGGAGGAGGGCCAGGATGGCTTGTAGCGCTTGGCCAGCAGCAGGGTGAGCAGGGCGGTCAGGCTCATGGCCAGGGTGGGCAGATGGGTCTGGGTAATGTAGTCGGTGCCATTCAGGATCCGCTCGATGAGATAGCGCTCGCTGAAGGTGAAGCCGAAGATCTTGGAGAGCTGACCCACCATGATGGTGATGGCCACCCCGTTGAGCAGCCCCATCAGGATGGGGCGGGAGAGAAAGTCCGCCAGCACCCCCAGCTTGAAGCGGCTGGCGATGAGGCACCAGAAGCCGGTCATGGCGGTCATGGTCATCACCAGTTGCCACTGGCGGGTGGGATCCCCGGCGGCAAGCGGCGTCACCACGGCGGCGATGACGGCGCAGGTGGCGGCGTCCGGGCCGACGATGAGCTGGCGGGAGGTGCCAAAGAGGGCGTAGACCACCATGGGCAGTATGCAGGAGTAGAGGCCGACGATGGCGCCTACCCCGGCGAGCTCCGCATAGGCGATGGCCACGGGCAGGGCCACGGCCGCCACCGAGAGTCCAGCGCGAAGATCCGGCATCAGCCAGGCCCGCTGATATTGCAGCAGGGCGGCGAGGCCCGGCAGCCAGCGTTCGAGAGAGAAGAAGTCGCGCATTATTTAACCCATTGAGTTATAAACAGCTTTTCCTTAGTGTGCCCAAGGTTGTCGGCCCATTGCAATCCGGTCATGGCCAGTTCACCACCAGATCAGGCCAGATGATCTGCCACTGTTTGTCCCTGATCCTGTCGATGAAGATCCGGCTCTCCTGCCGGCAGCGGGGATTGGGGCTCACCTGCAGGGACCAGTTGGGGCCAAAGCCGTAGGGTGCCAGCAACTGGAACTCATCGTTTTCCAGCAGGCGGACCCCGATGCAGGTGGGCACCTCCACCCAGTGGCCGAGCGCCGCCAGCGAGCTGGCAAAGGGAGCCACTTGCTGGCGCACATGCATGCGGGCCTGGTTGCGCACCTCCCAGCGCTGGCCGGGCAGACGCTCCGCCAGCCAGGCTTCGTGATCCCGTTCGGCTGCACCTTCCGGATCGCTCGGATCCAGATAGACAAGATCTATGTCGTTGAGGGGGGTGGGCTCGGCCTTGTGATGGAGATGATCCCAGATGAGGTTTCGCACAAAGCCCGCCCCCAGCGCCCAGTCCGGCAGGGCCAGCTCCCGCGCTGCCCAGAGGCAGGCCATGCGCAGGGGATCGGCCCGCAGCAGGGCCTCGGTGTGGGCTTGCAACTGCGCCTCCCGGGGGGCTTGTGCCTCAACCGGCATGACGGCGCAGCCAGACATCTATGTAGCTGCAGCTCGGCACTATGGTGAGCCCCTCTGCCCGGGTCCAGTCGTAGAAGCGGCGCGCCAGCCTGTCGGCAATGCCCTGCCCGCGCAGCTCGGACGGCACCTGGGTGCTGCAGGCGTCCACCGTGGTTGCGTCCAGCATGCGGTAGCTGAGGCGAGAGGTCTTGCCGTCCACCACGCAGATGAACTGCTGCTGGTCGGCCTGATGAAGAATGTCGCTCATGGAGGCTCCTCAAAGGGTGGGGAAGGGGTATCAGAGCATGCTGGCCGGACTTTGCCAACCGTGCTCTTTGCGGGCCGAGGAGGCTCGCTTACACTGACCGGCCTGCGAGCGGCTCGCTAGGCAAGGTATAGAACAGTTAGCAGAGGATGGATCCCGTTATGGCCTTCGCCACCCTGGAAGATCTGATTGGCAATACCCCGTTGCTGCGCCTGCGTCGCATCAACCCCTGTCCCGACGTGACCCTGCTGGTGAAGCTGGAGGGCAACAACCCCGCCGGCTCGGTCAAGGACAGGCCGGCCCTGAACCTCATCCGGGCGGCGGAGGCGAGCGGTCACTTAGGGCCAGGAGCACGGCTTATCGAGGCCACCTCGGGCAATACCGGCATAGCGCTGGCCATGGTGGCGGCGGCCCGGGGATACCGGATGCGCCTCGTCATGCCCAGTACCATGAGCCAGGAGCGGCGCGACGCCATGCAGGCCTACGGCGCCGAGCTGGTGCTGGTTGAAAACGGCATGGAAGAAGCTCGGGATCTGGCGCTGGCCATGCAGGCCCGCGGCGAGGGGCTGGTGCTCGATCAGTTCAACAACCCGGCCAACCCGGATGCCCACTACCTCTCCACCGGCCCCGAGATCTGGCGCCAGAGCGAGGGGGCAATCACTCACTTCGTCTCGGCCATGGGCACCACGGGCACCATCATGGGGGTCTCCCGCTACCTCAAGGAGCAGAACCCGGCGGTGCAGGTGATAGGCCTGCAACCGGCAGAGGGGAGCCAGATCCCCGGCATTCGCCGCTGGCCCGCCGCCTATATGCCCGCCATCTTCGAGCCAGAGCGGGTCGATCGGGTGCTGGATGTGACCCAGGAGGAGGCGCTCGCCACCATGCGCCGGCTGGCGCGGGAAGAGGGGATCTGCTGCGGGGTCAGCTCGGGGGGCGCCGTGGCCGGTGCCCTGCGGGTGGCGGCAGAGATCAGCCAGGGGGTGGTGGTGGCCATCATCTGCGATCGGGGGGATCGCTACCTCTCCACCGGGGTCTTCACGCCGCCCATCTGATCCTGCGCCCCCGGCCCTCTGCGAGCTGGCTTGGGGGTCATTCCCACACCTGCTCCAGCAGCGCCAGCAGCTGTTCCCTGTCCGCATCCTTGCGGTTGTAGAGCAGGGCGCCATCGTTGATGGCGAGATCCCGGATATCCTTGAGCACGGCTCTGTCCGTCACCCCGGCTTCCGCCAGGGTACGCGGCAGCCGCACCGCCTCCCACAGGGTGTCGCGCAGGGCGCAGAGTGCATCCAGGGTGGCCTGGGGGCGCAGCGCCTCTGGGGTGGCGGCGAAGCGCTCAGGCCCCGCCAGCGGCAGCAGCAGACGGGCCAGCTCAGGGTCTATCTGCGGCCTGTTGTAGTCGAGCACAGTGGGTAGGAAGAGGTTCATGCACAGGCCGTGGGGCAGGTGGCAGCGGGCCCCCAGGCAGTGGCCGAGGGCGTGCACCAGCCCCACCATGGAGTTGGAAAACGCCATGCCCGCCAGGGTGGAGCCCTCCGCCAGCTGCAGTCGCAGGTGCTTGTCCTCGGGGGCCAGCAGCACCCTGGGCAGGGCATCGGCTATCTTCTCCACCGCCATCAGGGCCAGGGCGTCGCTGACCGGGTTCTTGCCGTTGCCGATGAAGGCCTCGATGGCGTGGGTCATGGCGTCCATGGCGGTGGCGGCCGTGATGGGCAGCGGCAGCCCCTGGGTGAGGCGTGGATCCAGCACCGCCAGCTGGGGCAGCAGGAAGGGGGAGGTGAAGGGCACCTTGCGCCCGCTCCCCTCGTCCCGGATCACCGCCACCAGGGTCACCTCGGAGCCGGTGCCCGCCGTGGTGGGCACCACCGCCAGCGGCTTGAGGGGCCGGGTCAGGCAGCCTGCCCCCGCGTGATCCAGCAGCCGCTCCCCGTCCAGAGTGACCAGGATGTTGACCGCCTTGGCGGTATCGATGACGGAGCCGCCCCCCAGGGCCACCAGGCTGTCACAGCCCAGCTCCCGCCAGCGGGCGGCGATGCGCTCCACCACGGCGGTGGAGGAGTCGGCGGGGATCTCGTCCCAGATGGCGGCCACCGGCAGGCCCCCCTCCGCCAGCACATTGGCCAGCAGGGTGGCGAGCCCGCTGCCGCCGACTCCCTTGTCGGTGAGCAGCAGCGGACGGCGTGCCCCCAGTGCCATCAGCTCGTCCGGGAGCTGCTCCAGCGCCTGCTCCCCCGCCATCAATCTGACCGGACAGAAGAAATCGTAATAACGGCTCATGGTGTTCATCCTTCTCTTCAACCGGTCAGCAGACCCAGGTAGATGTGGCAGGCTCGCGCGAGCTTGTGGCGCGGGCTCGGGTAGTGGCGCAGCAGGGGCCGCGCGATGAAGGCAGGCAGGATCAGGGCTTGCAGCTGCTCCAGCGCCCGCACCAGGTGCATGGCCGCACCGAGATCCCCCTCCACCAGCAGCCGGTTCTCGCAGAAGGCCTGATTGATGCCGAGGCGAAAGCTGAGGGCGCGAAAGGCGATGGCGGGGTGCTTGAAGCAGACCCGCAGAACATGAGGACTTGTTGCCCCAAGGGGCGCGGGTTCGCAGCGCCAGCGCCCGGCCCTCTTGTGCAGGGTCAGCCCATGGTTCAGCCCATGCACCTCCAGCCGGATGCAGAGCCCCTCCGGCAGGGGGGCGAGCTCGCGGCGCACCGCCTCGTCGACCCGGGCGGCGCGGCACAGGGTGCGGCCGATGACCCAGAGCAGGCCCCCTATCCAGAGGCGCCTGCCGGTGGCAAGCCAAGGATCAAGCGTCATCAAGGCCTCCTGCGATGGCGGACCAGAAGAGGGCGAAGGCGCTGGCCTGCCAGTGGGGATCCTCCCCGAGCTCGGGCTGGTCGACAAAGAGGGAAGCGCAGGCCAGAAACTGGCTCTGGCACACCTCCAGCATCAGGACGGGGGGCGCCTGCATCAGCTCGCCGCTGGCCTGACCCCGGGCGAGCAGGCGCGGCAGGAAGCGCAGTGTCTCCCCCAGGATCTGGCTGCGCAGGGATCTGGCCAGCAGGGGGGAGTGGAAGAAGCCCAGCACGAACTTGAGCTCGTGGGGATGGGCCTGCATCCAGCTCATCGCCTGACACCAGTAGTGGCGCGCCTGCTCCCTGAGGGGCAGGGCCGGATCCGCCTCGTTGATGGCGGCGCCAAGGCGCAGCTTGACGTCCTGGTAGAGCTGCTGGATCAGCAGCTCCTTGCTGGGAAAGTGGTGGAACAGGGTGCCGTTGGCCACCCCGGCCGCCCGGGCGATGCGGGCGGTGGCGGCCCCCTGCAGGCCATCCTCGGCGCACAGGGCGAGGGCGGCATCCAGGATCTGGCGGCGTTTGTCTGTCATGGGATCGCTCATGCTGCCTCCTAGCGCAGGAACAGGGTCATCATCAGCCGCTGGTACCAGCGCCGATAAGGGGGGTGGATCAGGGTCCCGGCGCTGAAACGGCCGCGGCGCAGCACGGTTTTCGCCTTGGAGAAGGTGAGAAAGCCCTCGTGGCCGTGGTAGTGACCCATGCCGGAGGGGCCTATGCCGCCGAAGGGGGCGTCGTCCGCCGCCACCTGGAACAGGCACTCGTTGATGGCCATGCCACCGGCGTGGGTCTCCCGGATGAGTCGGTGCTGCAGCGCCGGATCCAGGCTCATCAGATAGAGCGCCAGCGGGCGTGGCCGGGCCGCCACATAGGCAATGGCCTCCTCGATGCTGTCATAGGGCACCAGGGGCAGCAGGGGGCCGAAGATCTCCTGCTGCATCAGCTGGCAGTGGCCTGGCACCTCGGTCAGCAGGTGGGGAACCAGGCGGCGGGTGCCGTCATCCCGGGCCGGCGAGGCGCAAGGGTGCACCTCGGCGCCCGCCTGTTTCGCCTCCGCCAGCCAGCCGGTGAGCCGCTCATACTGGGCCCCGTTGATGATGGAGCCGTAATCCGGGCTATCCAGCCCCTTGGGATAGAGGCGGCGAAAGTGCGCCTGATAGGCCTCGATAAAGGCCTGCTCCTGCCCCCGTGGCAGCAGCACATAGTCCGGGGCCACGCAGATCTGGCCGGCGTTGAGGCTCTTGCCGAAGATCATCCGCTCCACCGCCAGGGCCAGGGGCATATCGGGGGCGATGAGGCAGGGGCTCTTGCCACCCAGCTCCAGGGTCAGCGGCGTGAGCTGGGGGGCGGCGGCGGCCATCACCCGCCTGCCCACCGCGGTGGAGCCGGTGAACAACAGATGATCGAAGGGGAGGGTGCTGAAGGCGGCCGCGAGTCCCGCGTCCCCCTCGATGACCACCACCTCGTCGTCGTCAAACACCTGGGCCAGCAGGGTGCGCAGCACGGCGTTGGTGTGGGGGGTGAACTCGGAGAGCTTGATCATGGCGCGGTTGCCGGCGGCGATGGCGCCGATGAGGGGCCCCAGGCTCAGCATCACAGGGAAGTTCCAGGGCACCATGATGCCGATGACGCCCAGCGGCTGATAGTGCACCTCGACCCTGGCGGGGGCCAGCAGCAGGCCGGGATGACGCCGCACCGGCCTCATCCACCCCTTGAGCCGTTTCAGGCTGTAGTTGATCTGCATGACGCAGGGCAGGATGTCGGCGACCAGGGAGTCATAGTCGCTGCGCTGGCCATAGTCCAGGGCCAGGGTGTCGCACAGGGGTTGCTTGTGGGCGAGCAGGGCCCCCTTGAGTGCGATCAGCCGGTTGCGGCGCTGTGCCTGGCTCGGCATGGGATGGGCCTGGCAGGCCTGCTTGAGGCGGTGCAACTGCTCGGGCAGGGAGAACTTGTCTGGGGACTCTGTTCGTATGGCTTCCATGGTTTGCTCCGCACAAAAACTGACCGACTGATTAGTCGGTCCAAGCCTAACGCCTTGTTGCCAGCTTGTAAACAGGGGTGTGCCGGAGCGAGGGCGACTGGGGGGCCTGCCCGCCGGAACTGTGCTCGGCCCCACAGTTTTGGGGTATCTCGATTGGTGGATTATCCAATAAGGGGTAGTTTTTGCTCATTAACTCAAATGGAGAGCAGCACATGACCAGGGAATTGCACAGCCTGCTGGCCCGGCTGGACGATGTGATCGAGCGGATGCCGGACAGTTTCAACACCTATGAATTTGCCCAGAAGCTGGCGCTGCAACATCAGCGGGAGTATTTCGCCGCGGGCCACTCCCTGGCGGAGCAGGAGAAGAACCTGCTGCGCCTGCTCCACGAGAAGATTGCCGAGGCGCTGGCGGCCAGCGATGGGCTGATCGAGGGAGCCCTGCTGCCCTGCGTCACCCCCTGGGGGGAGCGGGCCACCTCGCCCCGCTGGCACCGCAAGCACTGAGCCTCTGCGCAGCACATAATGAAGAAGGCCCCTCGGGGCCTTCTTCTTTTCGATTCGTTGGTGGCGGCTACTGGGTCAGGCGGCGGGCCTGCCAGTAGCGGCTGTTCCAGTAGACGTTGTCGAGGCGCGAGCGGATCACCCCCTTGCTGGTGGAGGCGTGAATGAACTCCCCGGCGCCGGTGTAGACCCCGACGTGGTACTGCTGCCAGCCGGTCTTGAAGAACACCAGATCCCCGTGCTGCAGCCGGTATCTGTCCACCGGCCTGCCGAGGCTGGCCTGGGATTCCGTGGTGCGGGGCAGGGTGAAGCCCAGCACCTGCTGGTAGGCAAGCTGGGTGAAGGCGGAGCAGTCGAGGCCGGCGCGACCGGTGCCACCCATGCGGTAGGGGACGCCGCGCCACTGCTGATAGAAGCCGTCGAAGGCACTGGCCTGGCGGGCAGGCGGTGGCGGCTCCGGAGTACTGGAGCAGGCGACGACAAGCAGGGCCAGCAGGGGCGGCAGCAGGGTGCGAAACATCTCAACTCCTTGATAGGGCACGGGATTCATCATAGACGATGTTCCTGCCTGGAAGCTGAACAGCAATAGCATAAATGCTTGCCAAGGGCAGAAGACCAGCCCCCGGCAAGCCAGTCGTCACTCCGCCGCCTTGGGGGTTATCAGCGGCGTGAGCAGCTCGGCAATCTTGTAGAAGGTCTGCACCCGGGTGGTGCTGGGGCGCCACACCAGGCCTATCTCCCGATAAGGCTTCTCCCCGGGCAGGGGAATGGCCACCAGATCCGAGTTGTCGAGGATGCCCGCATCTATGGCCATCTGGGGCAGGAAGGTGGTGCCAAGGCCGGCGCCCACCATCTGCACCAGGGTGTGCAGGCTGGTGGCGGCGAAGGGGTTGATCTTGCTCTTGTCCCTCAGCCGACAGGCGCTCACCGCGTGCTCGGTCAGGCAGTGCTCCCGCTCCAGCAGGAAGATGCTCTGGTTGGGCAGCTCCTTGTAGTCGAACGGCATGTGCAGCCCCGCCGCCATGTGGGAGGGCATCACCATGTGGAAGGGATCTTGCCCCACCGTCTTGCTGTGAAAGCCCCCTATCTCCACCGGCAGCGCCAGGATCAGCAGATCGAGCTGGCCCTGCTCCAGCTGCTTGAGCAGGTTGGTGGTGGTGTCTTCTCGCAGCAGCAGCTCCAGCTCCGGATAGGCCTTGCCGCACCGCTGCAGCAGCTTGCTCAGCAGGAAGGGGGCTATGGTGGGGATGCAACCCAGGCGGACGGTGCCGTGCATGACGCCTCCCTGCTGCTGGCCGAGCTCCATCAGATCCCGGGCATCGGAGAGCAGGTTGCGCGCCCGCGCGACTATCTCCATGCCGACCGGCGTCATGATGAAGCTCTTGTGGTCACGCTCCACCAGTTGCAGGTTCATCATGTCCTCCAGGGTCTGGATCCCGGTACTCAGGGTGGACTGGCTGACATGACAGGCCTTGGCGGCGCGATTGAAATTCTTGTGCTCGTCCAGAGCGACCAGATACTGGAGCTGTTTCAGGCTGGGCCAACGTTGCATAGGGGAAACCCGATCGATGCTATCTATTTGATTTGATTAATCTACCATCGAGAGACTGCTTTGTCGCCGAGATTAGGCGCCCTCCTGGCAGGGTCCGTGCATCGCGGGGCCAGCGGATGGGGTAAGCCCGCCAGTCCGTGCCCGTCGCGGCAACTACTGCCTTGGGAGCTTATCCCCTTGTGCCAGCCCGTTGAAGGGGGGTTGCCATGGGATGTGACGGGGATCGGCCTTCCCCGGCGTCTTGCGGGGCCGCCCATGGCCGGCCATAAAAAAACGCGCCTGTTGGCGCGTTTCTGCAGGTGCGAGGCAGGCTATTCGTCGAAGATACCGAAGTGATCTTTGGCGAAGTTGACTCGCTGCTCCACGTTCATCTTGACCTGACCCAGCTTCTCTATGGTCTTGAGGTTGGGCACCAGGCCGCGACCGTTGGCGATCTGGATGGCGAGGCCGGGACGGGCGTTGAGCTCCAGCAGCATGGGGCCGCGGAACTTGTCCAGCACCATGTCGGTCCCGATGTAGCCAAGCCCCGACATCTCGTAGCAGGAGGCGGCCAGCGTCAGCAGGGTATCCCAGTGGGGCACCTTGAGATCGTAGAGATCGAGGCCGGTGTCCGGGTGGTGGCGCAGGGGGTTGCCAAACTGCACCGCCCGCAGAGCGCGACCGGTGCGCAGGCACAGACCCACCCCCACGGCGCCCTGGTGCAGGTTCGCCTTGCCGTCCGAGGCCGAGGTGGAGAGGCGCATCATGGCCATCACGGGGAAGCCCTTGAAGATGATCACCCGGGCATCGGGGACCCCTTCGAAGGAGTAGCCGTCGAACACGTCATCGAAGTTGATGAGGCCTTCCACCAGCGCCACGTCGGGCTTGCCGCCCAGGGAATAGAGGCCCGCCAGTATGTTGGAGACATGGCGCTCCAGATCCTGGCCGTTGCAGGCGCTGCCGTTGGGCTTGAAGAAGCTGCCCTCTTCCTGGCGCAGGATCACCAGGATCCCCTTGCCGCCGGAGCCGCGGGCCGGCTTGATGCAGAAGCCCGGCCAATCCTTCACCAGCTCGGTGATGCGGGTCACGTCGTGCTGCTCGCGGATGGTGCCGATGAGTTCGGGCACCGTCACCCCCGCGTCCAGCGCGATGCGCTTGGTCTTGAGCTTGTCATCCACCAGCGGGTAGAGACGACGCGGGTTGTAGCGGCTGATGTAGGAGTGGTTGCGTTTGTTCATGCCGAGGATGCCTGCTTGCGACAGGCTCCACGGGCTGGTGTATTTCTGCCAGAACCACATCTGTTACTTGTCCTTACCCGGGGTGGCACCGGACTTCATCTCGTCCACCAGCGGCTTGAAGCGCTTGAGCTCGCTCAGCTTGTAGCCGGTGTAGTTACCCATCACCAGCACGGTGGCCATCAGCACCAGTTGCAGGCCGAGGAAGTTGAAGGTGAGGTGACGAATGAGCTCGTTGTCCATGGCCAGGTAGGCGATGACCGCCACCAGCAGGGAGCCGCCACCCTGGCGTACCACCTCTTTCGGACCCTCTTCTTCCCACAGGATGGACATCCGCTCTATGGTCCAGGAGAGGATGATCATCGGGAAGAAGGTGATCTTCATGCCGTCGGTCAGCCCCAGCTTGAAGGCAAAGGCCGAGAAGATGCCGATCATCGAGATCACCATGATGATGATCGCCGATATTCGCGCCACCAGCAGCAGGTTGAGCCTTGAGAGGTAGGAGCGGATCACCAGGCCGGTGCCGACGATCAGCAGGAAGCCGATGAGACCGGTGACCAGCGAGGTCTGGATAAAGGCGACCGCGATCAGCACAGGCATGAAGGTGCCCGAGGTCTTGATACCGACGATGACCCGCAGGAACACCACCATGAGCACGCCGATGGGGATCAGCAGCAGACCCTTGAACAGGGCCTGCTCTTCCAGCGGCAGGCTGTGGATAGAGAAGTTCATCATCTCGGACTTCTCGAACTTCTGCGCCAGGGCCACGTTGACCGGTTGCTCCTGCTCGATCATCGAGAAGGTGACGCGGGAGTTGTGACCGCCGGTGACGTCCAGGAGGGCGCCGGAGTTGTATTCCCACAGCAGCAGGTTGCCCGGTTGTCCCTGTTCGCCGGTTTGCGGGTTGAACAGCTTGTAGTCGGTCGGGCTGTTGAACACCTGCAGGTAGTCCACCAGCTCCTGACGACGACGACCGTCTTCCAGGCTCAGGGCGTGCACCACCCGTGCCGGCACCTCGGCGTTGTTGAGCAGCTCGGCGATCAGGCTGGCGCGGCTCTTGTGGGATTTCAGCAGCTCGGCGTTCTGCTCCTGCTTCTCGATCTCCTTGATGATCTCGCGGGTCAGGGTGTAGCCGTCGGCGGAACGCTCCTGGGCGCGCTCGAGGATCTGCTTCATCGCGGTGGCGTAGTAGGGCTCACTCTCGATCTGCTTCTCGATGGCGGGCGGCAGGGGGTTGGCGGCGGGCTTGGCATGGGCATCCGCCATCATGTCGACCCGGTAGTAGAGCTCCTGGCGGCCGGAGGCGCTGCGAATGGACCACTCGGCGCGGGCATCCCCGTCTTTTTCCACGAACGACAGGCCGTAGCCCGGGCTCGCGGCGTTCTCGTTCATCAGGGTAAAGCCGGGCTGGGTGCCCGGAATGGCCAGGGAGGCGATCACCGGCTCGCCGGTGGCCTCGAACTCGAGCTTGGCTTCGATAGACCAGATCTGACGTTTTTCACCGGGCGTGAGGGGCACGTCCAGGGCGACATGGTGATAAAACGTCATTCCCAGGCCGACAATGAACAGCAGGGCTACCAGCAGATAGAACGGCTTACGGGAAACCATGGATTATTTTACATCCTTGAGCTTGGGTTTTGGTTGGATATACTCGCGGGCCACGTCGACCACGGCGATGTCTTTCAAGAATTCACGGCCCAGCAGCACGGGGAAGGTCATGTCGCTGCGATCCTTCAGGGTAAATTCGGCCTTCTCCGTCATGTCGCCGATGCGCACTGTGAGGCGCACCACGGGACGGCGGTCGAGGTCGTCGGCTGAGGCCTGACGCACCCGCACGTGACGCACCAGGGGCGCCTCGATCTGGATCTTGTCGTCCATCTCCTGGTGGCTCAGGAAGAAGCGCACCCAGTTCTTGCCGTTGCGCTCGAAGATGGTGATCTCCTGGGCGCTGATGGAGGAGGTGGTGGCGCCGGTATCGACCCGTGCCTGGAAGGCATCGTTGGCGGCATCGACCCAGATCCACTCCGCTTCACCCACCAGCAGCTTGCCGTCGACCGTGTGGCCCTGGCTCGGGGCCGGGCACTTCTCGGTGGGAATGGCCATGGGTTTGGGGGGCTCGGGTGGCAGGGTAGCCAGCTTGCTGTCGACTTTCTTCACGGACTCTTTCATGTTGGTGACATCGGTGTTGAGCTGAACCAGCAGGTGCTGTTGCTGCACATACTGCTTCTGTTGCTGTTCCATGGATGTTTGCAGGCGTTGCTCGCTCAACGAGATCTCGTTGCGCAGCTCCGCCAGCGTCAGGGTCGGGACAGGGGGCGCTTTCTCCATACTGACACACCCGCCGAGACTGAGCAGGGAGAGCAGGGTCATTCCTTTTAATTTGCTTTTCATGTCATTCATTTAACTGTGCTTCCTGGAATTGGGTCAGTGTAACTTCCACAGCCGCCATCGGCTAGTCTTTGGCCTTTCTGGCGATCAGTACGGCACGCTTGGGTGCCGGGTATCCTTCGACCGTGAGTGCGGGATCGGTGGGATCCAGATAGTCACTCAGGGACTCGTTAATCATCCAGTCGGTACGACGCTGTTCGTCGGTGCTGGTCATATTCTCGTCCACTATCCGCACGTCCCTGAACCCGCAGCGCTCGACCCACAGCTTGAGGGCGGCGCTCGAGGGGATGAACCAGACGTTGCGCATCTTGCCGTAGCGATCGGTGGGCACCAGCACGTCGTTGACACCGCCGTCGATCACCAGCGTCTCCAGCACCAGCTCCCCATCGTCTTTGAGCTGGTTGCGCAGCTGTTCGATGTGCTCGATGGGGGACTTGCGATGATAGAGCACCCCCATGGAGAAGACGGTGTCAAAGGCCCGCAGCTCAGGGAGCTCCTGGATGCCGAGCGGCAGCAGGTGGGCGCGCTGATCGTTGCCGGCGAAGTGGCGAATGGCCTCGAACTGGCAGAGGAAGAGCGGGCTCGGGTCTATGCCGACCGCAAGCTTGGCCCCTTCCCCCACCATGCGCCAGAGGTGGTAGCCGCTGCCGCAGCCCACGTCCAGCACGTAACGCCCTGCGAGCGGGCTGATATGGGGCAGCACCCGATCCCACTTCCAGTCGGAGCGCCACTCGGTGTCGATGTGGATGCCGTGCACATGGAAGGGGCCCTTGCGCCAGGGCATGAACTGGCGCAGCAGGCTCTCGGTCTTCTTGCGCTCCCCCTCGTTCATGCTCTCAAGGCTGCCTACCTCGACCCGGTTTTTCAGCTCGACGTTGCCGGGGACCACCTGCGGCAGCTTGTTGAGGGCCCGGTTCCAGCGCGGCAGATCCCCGTGCAGGTTGTCGTGCTGCCAGGCGTGCAGCTGGGCGGGTAGGGTGTGCAGCCAGTGGCTCAGCCGGTTCTTGGCGATCAGTTGATAAAAGTTGGCGAAATCGATCATGGCTGGGCGTCGCTTGATTTGATGGCAATCATGGAGCCGAAGTTGAAGCACTGGAACCAGAGATCCTGATGGGTGAAACCGGCGTCCCGCAGGCGGGCACGGTGGATTTCCAGGCTGTCGGTGCGCATCACGTTCTCAAGGGCGGTGCGCTTCTGGCTTATCTCCAGCTCGCTGTAGCCGTTGGCCCGCTTGAAATCGAGGTGCAAGTCGATGAGCAGCGCGTTGACCTGCTCGTCCTCGAAGCGGAACTTCTCGCTCAGGATGAGGATGCCGCCGGGGCGCAGACCGTCATGGATGCGCGCGATGAGGGCGGCGCGCTTCTCGGGTTCGACGAACTGCAGGGTGAAGTTGAGCACCACCACGGAGGCGTTCTCGATGGCGATGTCGCAGATGTCCGCCTCCACCAGTTCCACCGGCACCTCGGACTTGAAGCCCGAGAGGTGGGCGCGGGCGCGCTCTATCATGGGGTGGGAGAGATCCACCGCCGTGATCTGGCAGCCCGGCTGGTTGACATGACGGCGCATCGCCTGGGTGGCGGCGCCGAGGGAGCAGCCGAGATCGTACAGGCGGCTCTGGGGCTGGGCGTAGCGGGCGGCCATCATGCCGATGGCGGAGATGATGTTGCTGTAACCCGGCACAGAGCGCTGGATCATGTCGGGGAAGACATCGACGACCTGTTCGTCAAAGCAAAAATCCCCCAATTGGGCGATGGGGGCGGCAAAAATCTGATCGTGCATGCTGGCGCAACCTGACAGCCGGTGCGCGAACCGACTGTGTGTTCAATGGAGTCGTTGGGTGACGCCCGTCCGGGTCGTCACCGGTTTACGAACGGGGTGGCTGGCCTTGAGATCCTTCGGGCCCGCCCTGTTCGCAATGGACCATCATCCTGGTCCTTTATGGGGATGAGCCGTCTGCGGCAGGTGTTGCCATGGACAGCGGTCAGAGCCCTTTCCCGGGAGCCGGACGGTCGCCTGCAACACTGTGCCATGGCGGGCGTCCGGGTCCTTGCTTGGGGCGGTAGTGTAGAGGAAAGGCGGGCGTTTGTCTTGACGCCGAACCCAGTGGGGCCACAAAAAAACGGCTTTTTTTAGCGGTGAAACAGGGGCGGGGAAGGGAGTGGCTAAAAGGGCAGCACGCCCTGGCGCGCGCGATCGTTTTCCCCCGGCCAGGGGGCCATCTCCTGACCGAGCAGCCGACTGACCTGACGGGCCAGTTCGGGGGCCCGGGCGTTGTCGGCGGTATGGATAAAGAGGTAGAGATCCTTCCCCTCTGCCAGCCATTGTTTCCAACGGGGCAACCAGGATGGCAAAAAGGGGTAATTGTCCTCGATTTGAGGAAGGCCGATGAGGCGCACCACAGGGCTGTTGGCGGTGGCGAGCAGGTGTACCGGGAGCCTGGGCTTCTTGCCCTGGGCATCGATCATGGCGGCCGTGGTGGCGGGCACCGAGAAGAGCGGCCGGCTGTCGAGCATGATGCGGTTGATGCCCCTGTCCATCAGCAGGCGGTTCAGGGCCCGCTCCGCTTCCCCCTTGGCGAAGAAGTCGGGGTGGCGCACCTCGAGGGCATAGGTGAAATCCGGCGGCAGGCTCTCGAAGAAGGCGGCGAGGCGCGGCAGACCGGCGGGGCCGAAGCGGGCGGGCAGTTGCAGCTTGAGCAGCCCCAGTTGCCCGTGCAGGGGCGCCAGCAGGGCGATGAAGGCCGCCACCTGCCTGCCGGCGCTCACCAGATCGCTCTGGTGGCTGATCTCTTTCGGAAACTTGAAGCTGAAACGAAAGTGGGGCGGCACCGCATCGGCCCAGCGGCGCACCGTGTCCGGGGTGGGGGAGGCGTAGAAGGTGGTGTTGCCCTCCACGGTATTGAACACCCGGGCATAGTGGGCGAGGTGCTCGGCGGGCCTGGCGCCCACCCCCAGCAACTGGCCGGGCCAGGCCGGGTGTGACCACTGGGGCAGACCCAAATAGAGGCTCATGTCGGTTCCTGTCTGCGGATTTATGCTGTTTTGCTCCCCTTTTTGCGCCAGGACAACAAAAAACAGGGCAAAGGAGGCTGCGGGCCATTTTACCCAAATGGGGGTTTTCCTCTATAATGCCAGCCCTTTTGTTTGCCAAATCGTTGTGACTCACGGGGTTGTGCGCCTAAGGTGGCGATGATCTGGGTCACAAGGTTGCCAGACAACGACGCTTGCCGATGTTCTCGCCTCGCGCGTCGACCCCTCGACGGGGCACTCGGCGCGAGCCGGCATTGGCGGCAAGTATCCGGCTCGGGGAGCCGGATGATATGAGACTGATTTCAAACCGGGTAAGAACCAGGATCTGGCCAGCTGTGAGACAGACGGTGCTTGCCAGTCGTGCCCGGCGACCCAAGGTGAACCGTCTCTCTACCATTTCGAAGGAAGAAGTCCATGCGCTCTATCTATTGCGGACAGGTCAATGAGGCCCATGCCGGGCAGACCATTACATTGTGCGGTTGGGTCCACCGTCGTCGCGATCTCGGCGGCCTCATCTTTATCGACATGCGCGACCGGGAAGGGATCGTGCAAGTCTTCTTCGACCCGGACAAGCCGGACGCCTTCGCCCTGGCCTCCGAGCTGCGCGGCGAGTTCTGCATCCAGGTGACCGGCGTGGTGCGTACCCGTCCGGACTCCCAGCGCAACAGCGACATGGCCACAGGCGCCATCGAAGTGTTCGCCCACGAGCTCACCATCATCAACCGTGCCGAGCCGCTGCCCCTTGACTTCAACCAGGTCAACAGCGAAGAGATCAGCCTCAAGTATCGCTACCTGGACCTGCGTCGCCCCGAGATGGCCAGGTACCTGAAGACCCGTGCCAAGGCCAGCGCCTTCGTGCGCCGCTTCATGGACGAGCAGGGCTTCCTCGACATCGAGACCCCCATGCTGACCAAGGCGACCCCGGAAGGGGCCCGTGACTACCTGGTGCCGAGCCGGGTGCACAAGGGCAAGTTCTACGCCCTGCCGCAGTCCCCGCAGCTGTTCAAGCAGTTGCTGATGATGTCCGGCTTCGATCGCTACTACCAGATCGTCAAGTGCTTCCGCGATGAAGACCTGCGTGCCGACCGCCAGCCGGAATTCACCCAGATCGACGTGGAGACCTCCTTCATGACCGCGCCCCAGGTGCGTGAAATCATGGAAGAGATGATCCGCAAGCTCTGGCTGCACATCCTGAACGTGGATCTCGGCGACTTCCCCATCATGACCTTCGACGAGGCCATGCGTCGCTTTGGCTCCGACAAGCCGGACCTGCGCCTGCCCATGGAGCTGGTGGATGTGGCCGACCTGCTGACCGCGGTGGAGTTCGCCGTGTTCGCCGGCCCCGCCAACGATCCGAAAGGCCGCGTGGCAGCCCTGAAAGTGCCGGGCGGCGCCGAGCTGTCCCGCAAGCAGATCGACGAGTACACCAAGTTCGTCGGCATCTATGGTGCCAAGGGCCTGGCCTGGATGAAGGTCAACGAAGCCGCTAATGGCATAGAGGGCGTGCAGTCTCCGGTGGCCAAGTTCCTCACCGACGAGATAGTGCGCGAGATCCTGGCCCGTACCGGTGCCGCCGACGGCGACATCCTCTTCTTCGGCGCCGACTCCAAGAAGGTGGTGTGCGACGCCATGGGCGCCCTGCGCCTGAAGGTGGGCCGCGATCTGGGTCTGGTGGAGAACGTCTGGAAGCCGCTCTGGGTCATCGACTTCCCCATGTTCGAGGAAGATGGCGAAGGCGGCCTGGCTGCCATGCACCACCCCTTCACCGCGCCGAGCAACCTGAGCCCGGACGAGCTCAAGGCCAACCCCCTGGGGGCCTATGCCAACGCCTACGACATGGTGATCAACGGCTACGAAGTGGGTGGCGGCTCTGTGCGTATCCACAACAGCGAGATGCAGTCCACCGTGTTCGACATCCTGGGGATCACCCCGGACGAGCAGCGCCTGAAGTTCGGCTTCCTGCTGGATGCCCTGAAGTACGGTACCCCGCCCCACGCCGGTCTGGCCTTCGGTCTGGACCGCCTCAGCATGCTGCTGACCGGTACCGACAACATCCGGGACGTGATCGCCTTCCCGAAAACCACGGCAGCGGCCTGCCTGATGACGGATGCTCCCAGCTTCGCCAACCAGGCCCAGCTGACCGAGCTGGCCATCGCCACCGTTGCCAAGGCCGATGCCAAGGCTGACGCCTGAGAAGATTGAAGAACGGGTCGCCATGCGACCCGTATCCCATTGATTTCACATTATAACGGAGAGTTTTTATGGCAGGTCACAGCAAATGGGCCAACATCAAACACCGCAAGGCGGCGCAAGACGCCAAGCGTGGCAAGATCTTCACCAAGCTGATCCGCGAAATCACCACCTCGGCTCGCCTCGGTGACGCGGATCCCGCCAACAACCCGCGCCTGCGCGCGGCGGTAGCGGCTGCCCTGACCGGCAACATGACCCGTGACACCATCAACCGTGCCATCCAGCGCGGCGCCGGTGGTGGCGATGGCGAGCAGCTGGAAACCATCGTCTACGAAGGTTACGGCCCGGCGGGCTCCGCCGTCATGGTGGAGTGCCTGACCGACAACCGCAATCGTACCGTGGCCGAAGTGCGTCATGCCTTCAGCAAGTGCGGTGGCAACCTGGGCACCGACGGCTCAGTGGCCTACCTGTTCAGCAAGAAGGGTCTGCTGACCTTCGTGGGCGTGGACGAAGATGCCCTGATGGACGCGGCCCTGGAAGCGGGCGCCGATGACGTGGTCACCGAAGAGGATGGCTCCATCGAGGTCTACACCACCCCGAACGACTTCGGCACCGTGCTGGACGGCCTGGAAGCCGCCGGCTTCAAGCCCCAGAGCGCCGAAGTGACCATGATAGCTTCCACCGAAGCCGAGCTGGACGCCGACACCGCCCCCAAGCTGATGCGTCTCATCGACATGCTGGAAGATCTGGACGATGTGCAGGAGGTCTACCACAACGGCTCCATCTCCGACGAAGTGGCCGCGCTGCTCTGATCGCCATCAAAAATAGACACTAGCGGCAGGAGGCACCACAAGGGTGTCACCTCCGACCAGACGGCAGCCTAAGGCTGCCGTTTTTTTATCTCCCTGACTCCTCTCTGACGCCATTTCCTTCGCTGTGCCTCCCTTAATGCCCGCTTAAGTTTGCCTTCCTACTCTCTCCTTGCATCCGGGCCGCTGTGCCCATCACCGCGTTGTCTGCTCGGGAAGAGAGACGGGTGACAGGGATGCCCACAACGGAGCCCCCATGCAGGGTCTCCAGATCACTGGTTTGTCGGAGTATCGTTATGCGCCTCACTCTGGGAGTGATGAAGGTCAATCTGTTGCTGGTGCTGCTGTTTACACTGGTGTTCAACTGGCCCATTTTCCTGCACTTTTACCGTATTCTCAGCGCCCTCGAGCACGTCAAGGCGGGGTTTGCCCTCTCCATCCCCCTGGTGCTGATTGCCGCCCTCAATGCGGTCTTCCTGCCGTTCACCTTCCGCTATCTGCTCAAGCCCTTCTTCACCTTCCTGATCGTCACCGCCTCCCTGGTCAGCTACGCCATGCTCAAATACGGCATCATCTTCGATGTGGGCATGGTGCAGAACATACTCGAGACCAACAGCGGGGAGGCGAGCTCCTACCTCAATGGTTCAGTGGTGCTCTGGTTCCTGCTCACCGCCGTGCTGCCGGTGCTTGCCCTCTTGTGGGTGAAGATCGAATACCCAACCCCCTGGTACAAGGGGCTGGCCCAGCGTCTGGCGGGTATCGCCCTCTCCCTGCTGTCCCTGGT
This sequence comes from Aeromonas sp. Marseille-Q7275, assembly GCF_965119515.1. Lineage (NCBI taxonomy): Bacteria > Pseudomonadati > Pseudomonadota > Gammaproteobacteria > Aeromonadales > Aeromonadaceae > Aeromonas > Aeromonas sp. Marseille-Q7275. Next base: position 106,355 of record NZ_CBCPLW010000009.1, on the reverse strand, counting down.
CGGCGTCGCCGCACTCTATTACCAGGACTACGCCTCGGTCGGGCGCAACAACCACACCATCGTCAAAGAGATAGTCCCCTCCAACTATGTGCGCGGCCTCTATCGCTATGCCCGGGATATTCTCTTCGCCACCCCGGTCCCTTATGAGCCGATAGGCACAGATGCCAGGGTGGTCGCCAAGAGCGACAAGCCGACCCTGATGTTCCTGGTGGTGGGGGAGACGGCCCGCAGCCAGAACTACTCCCTCAACGGCTACCAGAAGCAGACCAACGGTTTCACCATGAAGGAGCCGGATCTGGTCTCCTTCAGGGATGTGCGCTCCTGTGGCACCGCCACCGCGGTCTCGGTGCCCTGCATGTTCTCCAACCTCACGCGCCGTGGTTATGACGAGACCCTGGCCAAGTCCAGGGACGGCCTGCTGGACGTGCTGCAGCACGCCGGTGTCTCCGTGCTGTGGAAGGAGAACGACGGCGGCTGCAAGGGGGTGTGCAATCACGTGCCGACCCTGGAGATCGAACCCAAGGCCTTCCCCCAATACTGCGAAGGGGATTCCTGCTATGACGAGGTCTTGCTGCAGGGGCTGGATCGGCAGATCGCCGGGATGAAGGGCAGGCAGGGCAGCAAGCTGGTGGCCTTCCACCTGATGGGCAGCCATGGCCCGACCTACTATCGCCGCTATCCGGCCGCCGATCGCGTCTTCCTGCCAGACTGCCCGCGCAGCGACATCGAGAACTGCAGCAACGAGGAGCTGGTCAACACCTATGACAACACCATCCGCTACACCGACAAGGTGCTGTCCCAACTCATCGCCAAGCTCAAGACCCTGGAGAGCCAGTACAACGTGGGGCTGGTCTACCTGTCGGATCACGGGGAATCCCTCGGCGCGCTGGGGCTCTACCTGCATGGCACCCCCTACAAGTTCGCCCCGGACGATCAGACCCGGGTGCCCCTCTTGACCTGGTTCTCTCCCGAGCTGCAGCGGGATCGCGGGCTCAATCAGGATTGCCTGCGCCAGGAGGCGGACAGCAAGCGCTTCTCCCACGATAACCTGTTCCACTCGATGCTGGGCATCATGGACGTGCAGACCCAGGTCTATGACGGTGCGCTGGATCTGTTCAAACCGTGTAGGGCGGGGTAAACCGGCGAAAGCCGACCATAAAAAACGGCAGCCACTGGCTGCCGTTTTTATTGATGCAAGGCGTGGCCTTACTTCTGCTCCATGATGATCTGCAGCAGATCCCCCTCCAGCAGGGAGCGCTTCACCAGGGCGAAACCCCCTATGGTGGGCTGGTTCTGGAAGCGCGCCTTCACGATGGGCAGGCCACGGTGGAAGCTCGGCAGGGACTGGTGCTCGACGCAGCGACGGATGGCCGGGATCAGGATCTCCTCGGCGGCGGTGATTTCACCGGCGATCAGCACCTTCTGGGGGTTGAACAGGTTGACCGTGATGGCGATGGCCCGCCCCAGATGTTCCCCCACATTCTCGATCACGCTGCGGGCCAGTTCGTCCCCCGCCACGGCGGCCTTGCACACCTCCTGGATGGTGATGTGCTTCTCCTGCAGCGAGCTCAGGTGGCCGCGGCTGATGAGCTCCTTCACCTTGTCGACGATGGCCTCGTTGGAGGCGATGGTCTCGAGGCAGCCGAAGTTGCCGCAGTGGCAGCGCTTGCCGAGGGGCTCGACCTGGATGTGACCTATCTCGCCGACGTTGCGGTTATGACCGAGGAACACCTGCCCCTTGGTGATGATGCCTGAGCCGGTGCCCTGGTGCACGCTCACCAGGATGGAGTCCATGCAGTCGCGGGACTCGCCGAAGAAGTGCTCCGCGAGTGCGAGGGAGCGGGTGTCGTTGCCCACGTAGCAGGGGAGGTTGAAATGGTGCTCCAGCAGCTTGGCGAGCCCCAGGTTACGGATCTGGTAGGTGGGGGTATAGATGACCATGCCGGATTCCGGGTTGACCAGACCCGGCATGGTCAGCGCGATGCTGATGAGGTTGCGACTGCGCTCGGTATTGGCGTCGATGAAGGCGCCAATCTCCCGCAGCAGCATGTCGACCACGGGCTGTTGCTCGATCTCGGTCACCTGGGTGATGTGCTGATCGAGCTCCTTGCCGTCGAGATCATACAGGGAGAGCTGCAGATAGCCGCGGCCAAGCTTGGCGGAGACAAACTGAAAGCGATGCTTGATGGTGGTCAGGGAGATGGCGCGTCGTCCGCCGGTTGACGCCTGGGGCGACGTCTCCCTGATCAGCCCATGCTCGATCAGTTGCCGGGTTATCTTGGTCACGCTGGCCGGGGCCAGCTGACTCAACTCGGCAATTTTGACCCGCGAGATGGGCCCCTGCAGGTCAATGAGTCGATAGACGACGGCACTGTTCACCTGCTTGATAAGATCTACGTTTGCTATTTGTCCGCCAGTCATAGTGTCACTGTGTTGTGTAGTGTCCGTTAACCACGGTCCCGCAGACCGTGAAGGCCTGATCAAAGACGGTGAGGTTGGCAATTTTTCCGACCTGGATACTACCGAGACGTGAGTCCCATCCAATGGCGCGAGCGGGGTAAAGGGTGGCCATTCTCAGTGCTTCATCGAGCGGTAATCCGACCTGTTTGACCAGATTCTCCACCCCTTCAATCATGGTGAGGGCGGAGCCGCCGAGTGTACCATTCTCATCGACGCACTGACCATCGCGGAAATAGACGGTTGCGCCACAAAAATCAAACTGCTCAAAGCCTTCCGGTGCCCCGGCCGCGGCGGTGGCATCGGTGACCAGCACCAGTTTCTCGCCGAGGATCCTGTGTGCCAGGCGCACGTTGGCCCAGTGCACGTGGTGACCGTCGACTATGATGCCGGCATAGACATCCTTGCGATCGTAGATGGCACCCACCACCCCAGGCTCGCGACCGTTCAGGGTCGGGGTCATGGCGTTGTAGAGGTGGGTGGCAAAGCGCATGCCGTTGTCAAACCCGGCCATGGCCTGGTCATAGCTGGCAGCGGTGTGACCGGCGGAGACCAGGATGCCGGCCTCCACCAGGCGGCGGATGTGCTCCGGCTTGTTGCGCTCCGGCGCCAGGGTGATCTTGGCGATGGCGTCCGCGTTGGCGCAGAAGAAGTCGATCATCTCGTCGACGGGCTGGCGGATCTGCTCGGCCGGGTGTATGCCCTTGCGCTTGAGGTTGGTGTAAGGCCCTTCCAGATGGACCCCCAGCACCTCGTTCGGACGGGCGGCCATGTAGTCGCGGGTCACCGCCACCGCCAGCTTCATGTCCGCATCCGGACTGGTGATCAGGGTCGGCAGGAAGCTGGTGGTACCGGACTTGAGGTTGGCCGCCTGCATGGTGGCCAGGGTCTCGGTGGTGATATGACCGTTGAACATGACACCGCCGCAGCCATTGAGCTGCACGTCGATGAAGCCGGCGCTGAGGTTGGCGCCCTTGAGATCAATTTGCTCGATGCCGGCGGGCAGCTCGGCCAGGTGGGAGATGGCGACAATCCTGTCGCCTTCGATCAGTACGCCGTGGCCGGTCAGCACGCAGCTGCCGGTATAGAGGGTGCAATTAGTCAGTGCGTACATGACGGCTCCTTACAGACGGTCGATGTTGGCGGCTTCCAGCTGCTGGAAGTAACGGACCGTCTTGACCTTCAGCTCCATGGTGGAGGGCTCGTCGCACACCATCATGCCCTTGGGATGCAGTTGCAGGGTGGAGATGGTCCACATGTGGTTGACGCAGCCTTCCACCGCGGCCTGCAGGGCCAGGGCCTTGGCGTGACCGGTCACCAGGATCATGATCTCTTCGGCATCCATCAGGGTGCCCACGCCCACGGTCAGCGCCAGCTTGGGCACCTGCTCCATGTCGCCACCGAAGAAGCGGGAGTTGGCGATGCGGGTATCCTCGGTCAGGGTCTTGACCCGGGTACGGGAGGCCAGGGAAGAGGCCGGCTCGTTGAAGGCGATGTGACCGTCGTTGCCCACGCCGCCCATGAAGAGGTTGATCCGGCCGTAGGACTTGATCTTCTCCTCGTAGCGCTTGCACTCGGCCACCAGATCCTCGGCGTTGCCGTTGAGGATGTTGATGTTTTCCGGGCGAATGTCCACGTGGTTGAAGAAGTTGTTGTACATGAAGCTGTGGTAGCTCTCCGGGTGCTCCTTGGGCAGCCCCACGTACTCGTCCATGTTGAAGGTCACCACGTGCTGGAAGCTCACCTCGCCGGCCTTGTGTAGCTCGATCAGGCGCTTGTAGGTCGTCAGCGGCGTGCCGCCGGTGGGCAGGCCCAGTACGAAGGGGCGGTCGGCGGTCGGTTTGAACGCATTGATGCGGTCAACGATGTAACGAGCAGACCAGAGACCCACCTGGCTGGCAGACTTCAACGGGATCAGGCGCATTTTCTATACCTCAGTACGGTTGCCGCACAGGATTGACGGCAAGGGACCAAACACGGATTCAAGTTGTTTTATAGCGTAAATAAAGATTGCGAACTAAGCCACATCTATCCGCTACCTTTATCTCTGTTGAGTGATAATGATCACGAAAGTCGGTTTATTAATTTGCGCAGCGAAATAAAACACATAGACTGCCAATCAAGCCTTGATGGCTTATGCGTCGAACGTGATAAGCACTTAATTTCTAGAAAAACATCAACTAAGGAGAGGAACCGTGAACATTCTCGGTTATTTGCAAAAGATCGGCCGTGCCCTGATGGTGCCGGTAGCGGTATTGCCTGCCGCAGCGATCCTGATGGGGATTGGCTATTGGATTGACCCGAACGGCTGGGGTGGCGAAAGCGCGCTGGCGGCCTTCCTGATCAAGGCGGGTGCCGCCATCATCGACAAGATGGCCATTCTGTTTGCCGTGGGTGTCGCCTATGGCATGTCCAAGGATAAAGATGGTTCCGCCGCGCTGGCCGGTCTGGTCGGTTACCTGGTGGTCACCACCCTGCTGAGCCCGGGCGCGGTCTCTCAGATCCAGCAAATCCCGCTGGACCAGGTCCCTGCCGCCTTCGGCAAGATTGAGAACCAGTTCATCGGTATCTTGACCGGTGTCATCGCTGCCGAGCTGTACAACCGCTTCAGTGGCGTCGAGCTGCACAAGGCCCTGGCCTTCTTCTCCGGCCGTCGTCTGGTGCCGATCGTGACCTCCGTTGTCATGATCGTGGTCTCCTTCATCCTGATGGCCGTCTGGCCCATCATCTATGGTGGCCTGGTCTCCTTCGGTGAATCCATCGTCAGCATGGGCTCCACCGGTGCCGGCATCTACGCCTTCTTCAACCGTCTGCTGATCCCGGTCGGTCTGCACCACGCCCTGAACTCGGTGTTCTGGTTCGACGTGGCCGGCATCAACGACATCCCGAACTTCCTGGGTGGCCAATCCTCCATCGACGCCGGCAAGGCTGTCGTGGGCGTGACCGGCATGTACCAGGCTGGCTTCTTCCCCATCATGATGTTCGGTCTGCCGGGTGCGGCACTGGCCATCTACCACAGCGCGAAGAAAGAGAACAAAGAGAAAGTTGCCTCCATCATGATCGCAGCCGCCTTTGCCGCCTTCTTCACCGGGGTGACCGAGCCGCTCGAGTTCTCCTTCATGTTCGTGGCGCCGGTACTGTACGTCATCCACGCCCTGCTGACCGGTCTCTCCGTGTTCATCGCCGCCAGCATGCACTGGATCTCAGGCTTCGGCTTCAGCGCCGGTTTCGTCGATATGTTCATCCAATCGCGCAACCCGCTGGCGACCCAGTGGTACATGCTGCTGGTACAAGGCCTGGTGTTCTTCGGTCTCTACTACGCCATCTTCCGTGCCGTGATCGTCAAGTTCAATCTGAAGACTCCGGGTCGTGAAGATGACGAAGCCGTGCCGGTACAGGCCCAGACCACCGACCGCACCGAGCTGGCTCGCCAGTATCTGGAAGTGCTGGGTGGCCAGGACAACCTGGTGACCATAGATGCCTGCATCACCCGTCTGCGTCTGACCCTGAAAGATCGCAGCATCGTCGACGAGCGCAAGCTCAAAGCCCTGGGCGCGGCCGGTGTGGTCAAGCTCGGTGAGCAGAACCTGCAGGTGATTCTGGGCCCCTTGGCCGAGATCATCGCCGGTGAGATGAAAGCCCTGCGTTAATCGAGCGACCCGCTCACCTCAAGTCTAAGTCCATTGTTGACATAACTAAGGGCCCCGCTTAGGGGCCCCATATAAAAAAAAGCCAAGAAAATCCAACCTTTACTTCAAACGAGAGCAGCAGTTATGAACTTGAAACATTCTCTGTTAGCCATTGCCATGTCTACCGTTTGTGCCGCCCAGGTACAGGCAGCCGATGCCGCCAAGCAAGCCGTGGTCGATTCCCTCGCCAGCAACCTGGTCGTCAAGTACGAAGTCGTCACCAACGACGGTGCCGGCGCCGGCCTCGATTGCCAGGCCCTGGGCTCCGAGTGGGCGAGCTGCGGCGTTGCCAAGCTGCACCTGACCAATACCGGTGCCGACGTCACCTCCAAGGACTGGAGCATCTATGTCTCCTCCATCCGCCGCATCCAGCGGGTGGACAACGACCAGTTCACCATCACCCACCTGACCGGCGACCTCTATCGTTTGACGCCAACCGAGAAGTTCCAGGGCTTTGCCAAGGACGCCACGGTCGAAGTACCCCTGGTGGTGGAGTACTGGGTATTGTTCGAATCTGACATCATGCCGAACTGGTACGTCGCCAGCGAAGGGGCCGAGCCGAAAGTGCTGGCCAGCATGAGCAACATCGACGATGCCACCACCTATGAGAAGCCGATGCCGGCCGACGGCTGGAAGCGCACCAAGGATGACAACAACATCCTGATGAACAGCGAGACCCGTTTTGCCGCCAACCAGACCAGCACCTTGCTACCGGCCGGCAAGATTGACGACCAGATCCTGCCGACCCCGATGAAGCAGGTGGTCAAGGCCGGTCCCCAGGTCGACTTCTCCACCATCAAGCTCAATGCCCTGGATCTGCCAAGCGATCGCGCCGAGGCCCTGAAGGCTCAACTGACCAAGCTGGGTGTTACCCTCTCCGACACCGGCTACCCAGTGACCATCAAGCTCGGCAGCAAGCTCAAGCAGGCCGAAGGCTACGACATGACCATAGGTGCCAAAGGCACTGTGGTGCAGGGTCATGACATCGACGGGGCCTTCTGGGGCGCCCAGTCCCTGATCTCCCTGCTGGGGGTCAACGACAAGCTGGTGAGCCAGATGAGCGTCGAGGATGCTCCGCGCTTCGAATACCGCGGCATGCAGACCGACGTGGCCCGCCACTTCAGAAGCCCGGAGACCATGAAGAAGCTGGTTGACCAGATGTCTGCCATGAAGCTCAACGTGCTGCACCTTGGCCTGACCAACGATGAAGGCTGGCGCATCGAGATCCCGGGCCTGCCGGAGCTGACCGAGGTCGGCAGCCAGCGTTGCCACGACGAGTCCGAAACCAAGTGCCTGATGCCGCAGCTCGGCTCAGGCCCCACCAGCGACAACCAGGGCTCCGGCTTCTACAGCAAGGCCGACTACATCGACCTGGTGCGTTACGCCAAGGCCCGCGGTGTGACCGTGATCCCCGAGATCAACATGCCGGCGCACGCCCGTGCCGCCGTGGTCTCCATGGAGGCGCGCTACAAGCGTCTGCTGGCGGAAGGGAAGGAAGCGGAAGCGAACCAGTTCCGTCTGACTGACCCGGATGACACCTCCAACGTCACTTCGGTGCAGTTCTACGACAAGATGTCCTTCATCAACCCCTGCCAGCCGGGTGCCGCCACCTTCGTGGCCAAGGTGATGGATGAAGTGGCCCAGATGCACCAGGCCGCCGGCCAGCCCCTGACCGCCTGGCACTACGGTGGTGACGAGGCGAAGAACATCATGCAGGGCGGCGGTTACCAGGACCCGGCTGTCACCAAGAAAGAAGAGCTGGTCGCCTGGAAGGGCAACGTCGACTCCAGCAAGCAGGACAAGCCGTTCGGCAAGTCCCCCATGTGCCAGAAGATGATCGACGATGGCAAGATCAAGGACGTGGCCGAGCTGCCTGTCCACTTCGCCAAGGAAGTGAGCGAGATGGTCAAGGGCCACGGCTTCTCCACCCTGCAGGCGTGGGAAGATGGTCTGAAGTACGCCACGGACGCCAGCGTGTTCGCCACCGAGAAGACCCGGGTCAACTTCTGGGAAACCCTCTACTGGGGTGGCTTCAACGAGGCGATGAAGTGGGCGCACAAGGGCTATGATGTGGTGCTCTCGAACCCGGACTACCTCTACTTCGACTTCCCGAACGAGGTACACCCGGCCGAGCGCGGCTACTACTGGGCGACCCGCTTCAACGACACCCGCAAGGTGTTCGCCTTCGCCCCGGAAAACCTGCCGCAGAACGCCGAGACCTCGGTTGACCGCGACGGCAACGCCTTCGTGGCCAAGGGTGACCAGGATCCGGTCAAGTTCAAGGGGATCTCCGGTCAGCAATGGAGCGAGACAGTGCGCACCGACGCTCAGTACGAGTACATGGTCTACCCGCGGATCTTCTCCGTGGCCGAGCGCGCCTGGCACAAGGGTGGCTTCGAGCTCGACTACGTGAAGGGTCGCGAGTTCTCCGGTACCACCAAGCACGTCAACAAGGCCACCCTGAACAAGGAGTGGAACCAGTTCGCCAACCTGCTGGGTCAGCGCGTGCTGCCCAAACTCGACCAGGCCGGTGTGGAATACCGCCTCTCGGTACCGGGTGCCAAGGTGGTGAACGGCAAGCTGGAAGCGAACGTGGATCTGCCGAGTCTGCCCATCCAGTACAGCCTGGACGGCACCAACTGGACCGCCTATGACGCCGCCGCCAAGCCGAGCGTCAATGGCAAGGTCTGGCTGCGTACCACCAGCTTCGACGGCAAGCGCGCCAGCCGCGTCACCGAGCTGAACTGATAGCGTATCGTCTCTGACACAGGGCGGGTCGCAAGACCCGCCTTTCCCAAGGGCGATGGTCATCGGGCTTGGGAAAGGTTGACTGTGCGTGTGAACCTTTGTTGTGTGTGTATTGTCTGTTTTTCATCACTTGTGACCCCGCCTCGTGCGGGGCTTTTTTTTGCCCGGCGATCAGGCATACCGCAGGCGGCATATCGTGGGGGGCAGGAGCGGGGAGAGGCGGGTCGGACGGGGTCGGCGGCTCAGAGCGGATCCTCTGGCCAGTCGATGTCTTGCACGCAGCCGGGATCGTCAAGGGGCAGGGTGTGCAGGCGCCCCCGATGGCGCAGCAGTACGCCTTGCGCGCCCTGCTCCCCCGCCAGGCTCGCCAGCTCGGGGAGCAGATCCGCGGGGAAGCTGACGGGGTGGCCCGGTTGCCCCTGATGGAGGGGGCGCACTATCTCCCTGCCAGTCTGGGCGGCTTGCAGCGCCCGCAGGCTGGCGGGGGAGAGGCGGGGCATGTCGGCCAGGGCGATGAGCAGGCTGTGGATGGGGCGGCCGCTTCCCAGCAGGGTGCGCACCCCGTGGGCCAGGCTGTCCCCCAGGCCTCCGTCCCGTGGCACCTGGGTCAGCTCGGCGCCGGAGTCCGCCAGCAGGCGGCGCAGTGCCTCGTCTCGCTGTCTGAGCACCACCAGCACGCTGTCATGACAGGGGAGCAGGGTGGCCAGGGTGCGCAGGATCAGGGGCGGGGAGCCTGCGAGGCGCTTGTCGCTGCCGTAGCGACGGGAGAAGCCGGCCGCCAGCAGCAGGGCGACGCGCTCAGGTTGCATCTGTGGCCTCTCTCAATCGGATGCCCTGGCGCACGGCGATCACCTCGGCCAGCACGGCGATGGCGATCTCCATGGGGGTCTTGCTGCCGATGGGCAGCCCTATGGGGGCGTGGATCCGCGCAAGCTGGGCCTGACTCGCCTCGGCAATTCGCTGCAGCCGCTCCAGCCGACGGGCGCTGGTGCGCACCGACCCCATGGCACCGAGGTAGAAGGCGTCGGATTCTAGCCCCGCCATCAGCCCGGCATCGTCGATCCTGGGGTCGTGGGCCAGGGCCAGCACGGCGCTCTGGGCCGTGGCATGGCGCTCGACGAAGCGCTCGGGATCGCACCACTCCACCGCTATGCCCCCTTGCTCCGGCCCCCAGTGCCAGTCGCTGCGGTACGGCTCGCGGGTATCGCACAGCCGCACCTCGAAACCGGCGGCCTGACCGAGCCTGGCCACCTGCTCGCTCACCTGGCTGATGCCGAGCAGCAGCAGGCGCCAGCGCTGGGCATAGCTCAGGCGTACCCGGCCAGGCGCCTCTTGCTCGCAGGGATCCGTCGCTTCCCCGGCCAGATAGCGGCGTGTCCCCTGCTCGAGCAGCACCTCCCGCACGAAGGGGCGACCCCCTTGCAGCCGGGTGAGCCACTCGTCGAGATCCGCACTGGCCGCGTCCCCTTCGAGGCGCTCCACCAGCAGCCGGATGCGACCACCGCACGGCAGCTCGAACGCACTGCCATCGGGGGCCAGGTGGGAGCCATAGTCCAGCAGGCTCAGGGGGGCGTCATGCTCCCCCCTGGCCAGCATGGCGACGAAGGCATCCTCGATGCAGCCCCCCGAGATGGAGCCGCTGCGGTGGAGGCCATCGGTGGCGAACAGGGCCCCCTTGGGGCGGGGGGCCGAGCCGTAGGTCGCCACTATGCTGCACAGCCAGATGCCTTTCCCCTGGGCCAGCCAGGCGAGGCTCTGACGCAGCACCTCCAGCTGAGGGTCACTCATGGTGCGCCTCGACGATCTCCTTCTTGAGCGTACTGATGTCGTCGGCACTCAGGGTGGAGGCCTGATGGGCCCAGGTCTGGCGCAGGAAGTTCACCAGATCCGCCAGTTGCTGGTCGTTGAGCTCCCTGGCGTAGCCGGGCATGGGGGCGAAGCGCTCGGTCTGGCTGTAACTCTGGGCCGGGATCCCGCGCAGCAGCACCGCCAGGGTGTTGGTCGCGGTCGCCTGATCCAGGGTGGCGTTGGCGTACATGGAGGGGGTCACGTTCGGCTTGCCCTGACCCTGCTGGCCGTGACAGCCGGCGCAGTAGTCCCGGTAGAGCCCGTAACCCGGGTGCGATGCGTCCAGAGTGACCGGCCTGGGTGCAGGCTCCGGCAACGGGGTGTCGCTGCCGAGCAGGTAGCTGGTGACGGCATGCATGTCCTCGTCGGTCAGGTAGGCGAAGCTCTTCTCGACCACGGGATACATGCCGGCGAAGACGCCCCCCTTGACCGAGTAGCCCTTGCGCAGCAGCCGGGTCAGGGAGTCATGGGTCCAGCCCTGGCGCCTGAGTTCGGTGGCGGTGATCTCCGGGGCCATCACCCCCTCTATCATGGCCCCTTTCAGGTAGCGTGAGTTGTCCATCGCCATGAACAGATCCCGCGGCGTGTGGCACTCGCCGCAGTGTCCCAGCCCGTCCACCAGGTAGCGGCCACGGTTCCAGTTGCTGCTCTTGGCCGGATCCGGCTGGAAGGCGCTGTCCTCGTGGGCCACCAGGTTCCAGGCCATCAGGCCGGTGCGCACGTTGAAGGGGAAGCCGACCTCGTTGTCGCGGTTCACGGTGGCGGCCGGCCTGGTCTGCATGAAGTAGGCGTAGAGTGCCTTCATGTCCTCATCCGTGACCAGGTGATAGGAGGTGTAGGGCATGGCGGGATAGAGGCGTCCCTTGGGGGCGTTGCCGTTGTGCATCACCTCGTAGAAATCCTCATAGCTGTAGCTGCCTATCCCCTGACTCTTGTCGGAGCTGATGTTGGTGGAGTAGATGACGCCAAAAGGTGTCTTGAACCCCAGCCCGCCTGCGTATTTCTGGCCCCCCTCGGCGGTGTGGCAGGCGGCGCAGTCACCGACCTTGGCGAGGTATGCCCCCTGTGCCACCAGCGGATCCCGGGTGTCGGCCGCGGACACGGCGCCTGCGCCCAGCAGGAGCGCGAATGTGAGTCTGGAGAGCATCATGTGCGTACTACCCCCTCCGAGATCAGCATGGCCTTGACCCCCTCGTAGTACTTCTTGTAACCGGTGCAGCGGCAGACGTGATCCTTGAGTGCCTCCTCTATGGTGGATTCGAGATCGGCCATGGCCACCGGCGCTTTGCGCAGCCGCTCCAGCAGCACTGTGGTCTCGTTGACAAAACCCGAGGTACACCAGCCGCACTGGAAGGAGAAGTGATCCAGGAAGGTCTTCTGCACCGGGCTCAGGGCGATGATCTTGCCCAGCTTGTTGCGCGTTGCGTGGCCTTCCACGGTGCGGATGCGCTGGCCGTTGAAGCGGCCCACCCCGTTGATGCAGGTGCGCACGCTCTCGCTGCTGCCATCCGCCCCGTCGACCACTATGGTGCAGGCATGGCAGACGCCGACGCCGCAGCCGAACTTGGTACCGGTCAGGTTCACATACTCGTGCAGGAAGTCGATCATCATGGTGTTGTCATCCACGTCGATCGGGCCAATGAGACGGTCGTTGATGGTCATGTTTACGGTGATCATTGGATGGCCTTCTGAATGTCGGTTGCAGTGACGGGAAGATGATAGAAACGGGTGCCGGTCGCCTGATAGATGGCTTCGACCAGGGCGGCGACCACGGGGATCATCACCACTTCGCCTATGCCCTTGGTGGCATCGGTCGGTGAGAGGGGATCGAGCAGGGTGTGGGTCAGGTTCCAGACCGGCAGCTGGTTCGCCAGGGGGACCTGGTAGCGGTTCAGGTTCCAGGTGCCGTTGCCCGGCCCGTCCTGCCCGGCGGGCAGGTATTCATACAGGGCGTGACCGACCCCCATGGCCAGGCCGCCCTGGATCTGCCCTTCCACCAGCTCGGGGACGATGACACGGCCGGCGTCCAGCCAGCTGTGGGCAGACAGTATGTGCACTTTGCCCGAGCCCTTCTCCAGGGCTATTTCGACCAGGGTGGCGCAGGGGGCGTAGTAGGTCACCATGGCATTGTTCAGGCTGGTGCTGGGGTAGTGGGCCCGGGTGCGGTCGAGCAGCTGGTAGCCGTTGCCATCCGCCTGTGCCCGTTTCTCGCTGCTGGCGCCCTCGCCGTAGCGCAACGCCAGCGCATCTATGGGCAGGCGCTGGCTCTGACCCTCTATGGTGAAGTCGCACTCGGCCCAGGCCCAGCGGTTGAAGCAGTGCACCATGGCGCCTGTGATGAGGCCGTTGGCGTGAGCATGGGCCGCCAGCAGGGCGAGCGGCAGCGGCGGCATGCCACGGGTCGTGAGGCCAGCCGGGGTCCAGCTTGCCTCGCTGGCGGGGCCGAGATCCAGGCCTGCCTGGCCGACGAAGTACTGCTTGCGCCAGATGGCGGTCGCCGCCGGCCAGAGCGTCTGCTCGAACAGGATGCGGGCCGCGGTGACGGTGGCATGACTCTGGAAGTAGGAGGAGATGGAGGCCGAGGAGGCCTGCGGAATGGCCAGGGTCCAGCGCGGGTTCTTCTGCATCTCGTCCTGGCGCGCCTGCGAGATGGTGTAGGGGTTGTCGGTCGAGACCAGCTTGAAGCTATCCCAGAGGGCGATTTCGGCGAGCGCTATGGTGTCGGCCGGTTGGCCCAGGTAGCGGCTGACGATCTCGGCCTGGGAGGTCTGGATCCCGGTGCCCATCTCCATGCCGCTGATTTTCAGCAGTATCTCCCCCTTGCTTGTCAGCTCGACGCAGGCGGAGGGGGCCACGGCGCCGGTGCCATAGTCCTTGGTGGTGATGCCAAAACCCGTGCCGTGCAGGCGATCCGGATGCTGGCTCTCGTAAGCCTGCTTCCTGGCCTGGCGCTGGGCCCAGATCTCGTGCTGTTCGGCCATGGCCAGGATCTCGGGGTAACGGTTGTTGCCCTCGGGAATGGCCCCCTGGGTATTGGGCTGGCCGGGCCTGATCAGGTTGCGGCGCCGCAGCTCCAGCGGATCCATCTTCAGCAGGGCGGCGGCCTCGTTGACCATCATCTCCATGGCCGCCATGGTTTGCAGGGAGCCGTATCCCCGCATGGAGCCGCAATCCGGGTTCTCGGAGGGCAGGGCGACCGCGGTGATGTCGTTCTTGGGGAGGTAGTAGACCCCCTGGATGGCGCTGGCCCCCACGCTGGCCACCGAGCCGGTGAAGTTCAGGCGACCGCCGCCGTCCACTGTCATGGCGCTGATCAGGGCGCGGAACTGGCCGCTCTGCTTGTCGAGCACCAGCCTGTTGTGCATGTTGAACGGATGACGCTTGAGGCCACCCTGGAACTGTTCGAAACGATCGTTGGCCAGGCGCACCGGCCCCTCGCCATAAAGGGTCGCGAGCAGGCCATAGAAGGGGAATATGGTGTGATCCTTGGCCCCGAAGCCGCCCCCGATGAAGGGGGAGTGCACCACCAGCTTGTCGACCTTGCCGGCCAGCGGCCCCCTGGCCAGCATCTCGGCGGCCTCGTAGTAGAAGTCGTGAGGGGACTGGGTGCTCAGCACCAGGTGCATGGTGCGCGCCTTGGCGTCGAACCAGCCGTTGAAGTTTTCCGGCTCCATCATCATGGGCTCGATGAACTGGGTCTGGTAGGTGCGATCCAGCACCAGGGCATCCTCGGCCTCCAGCTCCTTGTGCACCAGTCCGGCCTGATACATCCCCTGTTCGCCCGCGTTGCCATCGGCGTTGGCCGTCGGCCAGACCGGCTGGTGGTTGACGATGGCCGGGAAGAAGAGGCCGTTCTTCAAGGTGCTGTATTGATCCTCCCTGCCGAGCTTGCCCTCGATCCGGATGATGCGCCAGCAGGCCCAGGGATCCCGGGTGGTGGCGACCAGGGGGGTCACATCTCCGTAGAGCACCACCTTGCCGTTGAACTGCAGGATCTGCTTGGCCCGGTTGAAGGTGGCGAAGTCGGCGAAGATCAGCATGGCGGCCGCATGACCCAGATAGTCCGGGGTGGCCCCTTCGCTCACCATCATGTTGATGCCGTAGAAGGCGGGCAGCTCGACGCCATCGCGCACCAGGTCGGCGGCCGTGATCACCCGGCGAGGCTGGGCATTGGCGGGCAGCATGGAGAGATCCAGCCCCAGATAGACGCGATCCGCCTTGTCGAGCCGGATCAGCAGCGCATGTTGCTGCTGGGACGGCCAGCCAGCCAGATCCTGGGCGCGATAGTCCCGGCTGTAGATCTTCTGGCCGGTAACCTTGGCCAGGCCATCGCTGCGGAACTTGACCTTGCCCCCCTGCTTCCACTGGCCGAGCAAGGCGGGATCGAAGACCTCGTCTTCCATGCCGGACAGGGAGAGGTTGGCGAGGAGGGGGGCACTGTAGACGGCGATGCCGGCTATGACGCACTGCTTGATGAAATCACGTCTTGATACGGAGTAGGACATGGCTCAGCTACCTGTGTGAGGATGAGGCGAGTGGCTCGGGGGAAAGGGAGGGGACAGGTGTTGTCGACCATCTTCCCTGATGTCGCAGCAAAATGACAAAGTTGTAAATAGGATACTAGGATGATGCAGTTTGGAAAATGTCTGGTTCTTGTTGGTTCCAGCTCTGTTCAGCTTGGCGGTGTGACGGGCCAGATGTTGCTAAATTGTTTCAGGACATTGAAGTGTGATCTCGCCGCAATATCAAGCAGCCATGTGTTTGTGCCCGCAGGAAGCCCTTTATGCCACCCTCGTTCAGCCCGCTCTGTGTGGGGAAGTGGCTTGCCCGAGAGCCGATCGCGGCGAAATAAAGGATGCCTGTGGCCGGGAAGCGACCCTGCCCGGAGGCAAATGGCGTCTGGCGTGACGCCAGCCAGGGCGCGGCGGCAAATTCCTGTTGAGCCTCATGGATGAATAGTGGATCATTGTCGGTTTCTAAGCGGGGGCGCGCGGTTGCCCCATGAGCTGAGACATTCGAGGTGAATTCATGAGCGAGGCGAGCAGCCCAACCAACTTTATCCGTCAGATCATCGATGAAGATCTGGCGAGTGGTAAGCACAAGAGCGTGCATACCCGTTTTCCGCCGGAGCCGAACGGTTATCTCCATATCGGCCACGCCAAGTCCATCTGCCTGAACTTCGGCATCGCCCGTGACTATCAGGGCCAGTGCAACCTGCGCTTCGATGACACCAACCCGGCGAAGGAAGACATCGAGTTCGTGGAGTCCATCAAGCAGGACGTACAGTGGCTCGGCTTCCAGTGGAGCGGCGAGATCTGCTACTCCTCCGACTATTTCGACAAGCTGCACGGCTATGCCATCGAGCTCATCGAGAAGGGTCTGGCCTATGTGGACGAGCTCTCCCCCGAGCAGATGCGCGAATACCGCGGCACCCTGACCGCCCCTGGCAAGAACAGCCCCTTCCGCGATCGCAGCGTGGAAGAGAACCTGGCGCTGTTTGCCAAGATGAAAAGCGGCGAGCTGGCCGAAGGCAGCGCCTGCCTGCGCGCCAAGATCGACATGGCATCCCCCTTCATGGTGATGCGCGATCCCGTCATCTATCGCATCAAGTTTGCCCACCACCACCAGACAGGTGACAAGTGGTGCATCTACCCCATGTACGACTTCACCCACTGCATCTCGGACGCCCTGGAGGGGATCACCCACTCCCTGTGCACCCTGGAGTTCCAGGACAACCGTCGCCTCTATGACTGGGTGCTGGACAACATCAGCATCGACTGCCATCCCCGTCAGTACGAGTTCTCCCGTCTGAACCTCGAATACACCGTCATGTCCAAGCGCAAGCTGAACCTGCTGGTGACCGAGGGGCACGTCAGCGGCTGGGACGATCCGCGCATGCTGACCGTCTCCGGGCTGCGTCGCCGTGGTTACACTCCGGCCTCCATCCGCGAGTTCTGCCAGCGCATCGGCGTGACCAAGCAGGACAACATCGTCGAGATGAGCATGCTGGAAGCCTGCATCCGCGACGATCTCAACGAGAATGCACCGCGCGCCATGGCCGTGCTGCATCCGGTGAAGGTAGTCATCGAGAACCTGGCGGCCGACGAGGTGCTGACCGCCCCGGCGCACCCGAACAAGCCTGAGATGGGCAGCCGTGAGCTGACCTTCACCCGCGAGATCTTCATCGACGAGGCGGACTTCAAAGAAGAGGCGAACAAGCAGTTCAAGCGTCTGGTGCTGGGCAAGGAAGTGCGCCTGCGCAACGCCTACGTCATCAAGGCGGAGCGGGTCGAGAAGGATGCGGTCGGCAAGGTTACCTGCATTTATTGCTCCTACGATCCCGAGACCCTGGGCAAGGATCCGGCCGATGGCCGCAAGGTGAAGGGGGTGATCCACTGGGTCAGCGCCACTCACTCCCTGCCGGCCGAGATCCGTCTCTACGATCGTCTGTTCAAGATGCCGAACCCGGGTGCCGAGGACGACTTCGAGGCGGCGCTCAACCCGGACTCTCTGGTGATCATCCAGGGTGCCCGGGTCGAGGCCTCCCTCAAGGACGCCAAGCCGGAGTTTGCCTACCAGTTCGAACGCGAAGGCTACTTCTGCGCCGACAACAAGCTCTCCAGCGCCGAGCATCTGGTGTTCAACCGCACCGTGGCCCTGCGTGACGTCTGGGGCAAGGCCGAGGCCTGATCGCTGCCGTCTGACAGGCAGAGGGCAGGGGAGACCCTGCCACTCTGGTCCGGATTGCGGACACAAAAAAAGCCAGCATGATGCTGGCTTTTTCATGGCTGCTCGCGGCCGACGGCGTTATTCGTCGTGCTTGCAGTCACCGTTCACGCAGTGACCATAGAGATAGAGGCTGTGGTTGGTCAGGCGGATGTTGTGGTGCTTGGCGATGTCGCGCTGACGCTGCTCGATCACCTCGTCGGAGAACTCGATCACCTTGCCACAATCGAGGCAGACCAGGTGGTCGTGATGTTCCTGGGTGGCCAGCTCGAACACCGACTTGCCCCCTTCGAAGTGATGGCGGGTGACGATACCGGCATCATCAAACTGGTTGAGAACGCGATAGACGGTAGCGAGACCAATCTCCTCACCCTGGTCGATCAGCCGTTTGTACAGATCTTCCGCACTGGTGTGCTGGCAGTCCGGCTGTTGCAGGATTTCCAGGATCTTGACGCGGGGCAAGGTGATCTTGAGCCCGGCCTTTTTTAACGCTTGGTTGTTGTCTGCCATATTCTATTTATTCGCATTCTCGAAGGTGTGGTTATTCTGATTGACTGCCGAAGGAATGGCAACCACGAACTCGTATGGCCTGACATTATAGGTCGTAGCCAAGTCAAAAATAAACCCAGTAATTCAAGGGGTTTAGCACATTTCCCCCCTGTGGAAGATTAATCTGGCCAGCTCGGACCGGGCTTGCTCCGCGAGGGAATGTTGATACTATGTCACTTCTCTATAGTCTGGTCGGATGAGATCCATGGATTGGCTTTTTGGCAACGCGGCCTGGGTGCGCCACGCCCTCAACGCCTGGCCCCCGTTCTGGGGGGCGGGCATCAAGATAGAAACATTGAGCCCCGATTTTCGCTTCTGTCGGGTCACCCTCAAGTCTCGCTGGTGGAACAAGAACGCCAACCGGACCCAGTTCGGCGGCAGCATGTTCGCCATGACGGATCCCATCTATCCGCTGATGCTGATGGGCCATTTCAAGAACCGTTATTACGTCTGGGACAAGGCGGGCAGCATCAATTTCATCAAGCCTGGCAAGGGGATGCTGGTGGCGGAGTTCAACCTGACCGACGCCAAGCTGGCATCCATAGTGGCGGCGACCGAGGGGGGCAACAAGCATTTCCCCGAGTTCGAGGTGCAGGTGCAGGACAAGCGGGGCGAGCTGGTGGCCCAGGTCAGGCGCACCCTGTATGTGAAACCCAAGCCGGAACACAGAACCCAGAGCCTGGCTGCGCCAGCCATGAAGGAGTAGAAACAACAAGGGCCCCGACGGGGCCCTTGTTGTCAGAGGAGGGAGATCACTCCAGCTCGCTCAGGCACATCTCTTCGTGCAACTGCTTGCACCAGCCCTTGACGCGCTCGGCGGTTAGCTCCGGCTGGCGATCCTCATCGATCCCCAGACCGACGAAGTGCTTGTCATCCACCAGTGCCTTGGAGGCCTCGAACTCGTAGCTCGCGGTTGGCCAGTGGCCGATGATGATGGCACCTTTGGCTTCGACGATGTCACGCAGGGTGCCCATGGCGTCGAGGAAATATTCGGAATAGTCTTCCTGATCGCCGCAGCCGAAGATGGCGACCAGCTTGTTGTTGAAGTCGATCTCTTCGAGCTCGGGGAAGAAGTCATCCCAATCGGCCTGGGCTTCGCCGTAGTACCAAGTCGGGATACCGAACATCAGCAGATCGAAGCTGTCGATGTCGGCCTTGCTGCTCTTGGCAATGTCACGGACTTCAATCAGTTGTTTGCCCAGTTCTTTCTGGATCATCTTGGCGACAGCTTCGGTATTACCGGTATCGCTGCCGAAAAACAGACCTACACTAGCCATAGTGTTTAGTTACCCGTATCTGGTTAATGCTTAACGGTTCAGATTGCGATGCCTGCTGCATGCGCAGACTCAATCTGTTGCTTCAGGATAGATTGGATCAGCTCGGCTCGGCTGACGTTCTGTTGTAGCGCAAGTTGGTTCAGGCGCTCCAGCAATTCGGCCTCCACCTTTAACTCGACCCGCTTCAGGCCGTTCTCCCGATCGCGCTTGAGCTGGTTGCGCTTGTTGATCTTGAGTTGGGTCTCACGGGGGAGTGGATTGGTCTTTGGCCTGCCGGGGCGCTTCTCAGTTGCGAACAGATCCAGTGTTGTTCGATCAGTTTGCTGTTTGGCCATACATCACAGATGAAAAGTAGTTAGCCGATCCCAGAGCCTTCCCAGCCCATTTCGATCAGCCCCTTGGCGACAAAACCCGCGCAACCCAGAAACAGAACCAGCCAGACGATAAAGCGGCCGAAACGGGGCACGTTGCCGCGTTTGAGCACGTCGTGAATGGCCAGACCAATCAGCAGGAAGATGGCCACGAAGAACAGCTTCAGGCCCAGACTCTCGATCAGATCGATATGTTCATACAGCATGGATTGCGCACACTCCTTATGACGGGCGCACTATATCACAAAGGATTTGAAACTGTTAACCGCCTGTCGACAGGAAATCCACAACCAGTTTATTGAACAAAACCGGCTTTTCGGCGTGCAGCCAGTGACCGGTTCCGGCGATGACACGGGCCTTGGCGGCCGGGAATTGTGCCATCACTGTCTCGGTATATTGAGGCTGCACATAGTCGGAATCCCCCCCCTTGATGAACAGGGTCGGCCCCTCGAAGCGGGTCTGGTCGTCGGGCCAGCCCATGATGTTGGCGTAATTGCGCTCAAGGGCCGGCACATTGAAGCGCCAGCCCCAGCCCGCCTCGGTTTTGACGAAGGATTTGAGCAGGAACTGGCGCACGCCGGGGATCTCGATATGTTCGGCCAGGATGGCTTCCGCCTCGCTGCGGCTTTGGGGGGGGCGCGTGAGCGTGGCGTTGAGACCGGCGAACACATTCTGGTGGCGGGCATGGGGATAGGCGACCGGGGCGATATCGGCCACCACCAGCCGGTCGACCCGGGCAGGGGCCAGCTTGGCGACCTGCATGGCGACCTTGCCCCCCATGGAGTGACCGACCAGGGCCACCTGCTCGAGCCCGAGCCGATCCAGCAGGGCGATCACATCCGCCCCCTGCTGCGGGTAGCTCATTTCATCGGAGTGAAAGGAGGCGCCGTGGTTGCGCAGATCGACGCTGATGACCCTGTATTGCTCGCTCAGGGGGCGGGCCAGCAGGCCGAGGTTGTCCAGGCTGCCGAACAGGCCGTGGATCAGCACGACGACAGGGCCTTGTCCCTGATCCTTGAAATTCAATAATGAGTTTTGTTGCAAAATGACACCTTGTCGGTCGTGGGCTGTTTCACCAAATTTTTAACACACTGAAAGAAAAGGATTTCATTCCTTGGGGGGCATTTTTTTGTGGTTTTTTTCCAAAAAAACGGCCCGGGATCGGTTATCAGTGCGGGGGATCACACACTTGGCTCGCCATTATGCCGTATTCTCACCGAGATTCATGCACATCTGCCAGCCCCTCCCTTGGGCTGCCGGGTCTGCCTATGTATAATCGCCGCATCCGAATTTCGACGAGTCCAGCGCATCCCTATGAAAACCATCGAGCTTGATGACGATCTCTACTTCTTTATCGCCAGCCAGACCCGGCACATCGGCGAGAGTGCTTCCGATATCCTGCGCCGTCTGCTGGAACAGCCCGTCAAGGCGGGGACGACAGTGCCGGCCGCGCCTGTTGCTCAGCCTCAACCCCTGGCCGATGCCATGGGACTGGAAGCCCTGCTCGATTCCGGCGAGCTGCAAAAAGAAGAGAAGTCCATCAACCGCTTCATGCTGGTGCTCAGCACCCTGTACCGGGACAACCCGGAGAGCTTCACTCAGGCGACCGAGATCAAGGGGCGCAAGCGCGTCTATTTCTCCCGGGATCCCGAGGCGCTGCGTGCCAGTGGCAGCACCACCAAGCCCAAGCAGGTGCCGGATACCCCGTTCTGGGTCATCACCAACACCAACACCAGTCGCAAGCAGAACATGGTGGCCCAGCTGATGACCAGCATGGGTTATGACGAGGCTCTGACGGCTCGGGTGTGCGGCACCGTTTAACGCATCAACGACTCAAGGCCTTGCCGGGCAAGGCTTCTGCTCAAGGAAAACGCCATGGCACAGCATCCCCACGCCGGTCAGCCGGCCCGTTTAAGCGATCTGACCAACATTCCCCGTCTGGTCAGCGCCTACTACCTCAACAAGCCGGACATGAGCCGCCCCGAGCAGCGGGTAGCCTTTGGCACCTCCGGCCACCGCGGCAGCGCCCTGCACAACGCCTTCACCGAATCCCACATCCTGGCGGTGACCCAGGCGCTGGTGGAGTATCGCCAGCAGGCCGGCATCCAGGGCCCGCTGTTTGTGGGCATGGACACGCACGCCCTCTCTGAATCCGCCTTCTCCAGCGCGGTGGAAGTGCTGGCGGCCAATGGCGTCGAGACCCGCATCCAGGCTGGTCTGGGCTTCACGCCGACCCCGGTCATCTCCCACGCCATCCTGCGCCATAACGCAGGCAAGCCGGCGGCCCTGGCGGACGGCGTGGTGATCACCCCGTCCCACAACCCGCCGGAAGACGGTGGCTTCAAGTACAACCCTCCCCACGGCGGTCCTGCCGAAGGGGAGATCACCAAGTGGGTGGAAGACCGCGCCAACGCCATTCTGGAAGCCGGTCTGGCCGGCGTGAAGCGGATGCCGTTCGCCGAGGCCCTGGCCAGTGAGTTCGTGGTCGAACACGACTATGTCACCCCCTATGTGGACGATCTTGAGAACGTGCTGGACCTGGCCGCCATCAAGCGCGCCGGCATCAAGATCGGTGTGGATCCGCTGGGGGGCTCCGGCGTCGCCTATTGGGATGTGATCGCCAAGCGCTACGATCTGGACATAGAGGTGGTCAACTATCGCGTCGACCCGACCTTCTCCTTCATGACCCTGGACAAGGACGGCAAGATCCGGATGGACTGCTCCAGCCCCTTCGCCATGGCGGGCCTGATTGCCCTGAAAGACAAGTTCGACATCGCCCTTGGCAATGACCCTGACTACGACCGTCACGGCATCGTCACCAAGGCGGGTCTGATGAACCCGAACCACTATCTGGCGGTGGCCATCCAGTATCTGTTCACCCACAGAACCGGCTGGCCCAAGACGGCGGCCGTCGGCAAGACGCTGGTCTCCTCGTCCATGATCGACCGGGTCGCCGGCGAGATCGGCCGCACCCTGAAAGAGGTGCCGGTCGGCTTCAAGTGGTTCGTGGATGGTCTTTTCAGCGGTGAGTTTGGCTTCGGCGGCGAGGAGAGCGCAGGCGCCTCCTTCCTGCGCAAGGACGGCACCGTCTGGACCACAGACAAGGATGGCTTCATCCTGGCGCTGCTGGCCGCCGAGATCCTGGCCGTGACCGGCAAGGATCCCCAGGCCCACTACGATGCCCTGGAAGCCAAGTTCGGTCGCTCCAGCTACCGCCGCATCGACGCTCCCGCCAACAGTGCCCAGAAGGCGGTGCTCTCCAAGCTGGATCCGGCGTTGGTGGAAGCCTCGACCCTGGCCGGCGAGCCCATCCTTGCCAAGCTGACCAAGGCCCCCGGCAACGACGCCGCCATCGGTGGCCTCAAGGTGGTGACCGAGAACGGCTGGTTCGCGGCGCGCCCCTCGGGCACCGAGTCCATCTACAAGATCTACATGGAGAGCTTCAAGGGCGAGGCGCACCTGGACCAGATTCAGCAGGAGGCCCAACAGATCGTCTCCGCGGCCCTGGCCAAGGCCGGCGTCTGAGCCTGAAGCCAGTCACTGAAGCGCATAAAAAGGAGCCATATCGGCTCCTTTTTGCTGTGTGCCAGGTGGGGATCTGGTGCCCGATCAGCCATTTCCCGGCTGGTCTGGGCAAGCCTTGGTAGCCTGCCCGCCCTTGAAGAGGGGGCGGGTCGGCAGCTTCATCAGGAACAGGGAGAGCAGGATCACCGCGATACCGAGCCACTGGCGGCCGTCCAGGGTCTCTCCCACCAGCAGCACGCCGAAGGAGACCGCCACCATGGGGTTGGTGAGGGCCAGCATGCCCATCACCTCTGGACCGTGGCGCTTGAGCCCCCACAGCCATGCCCAGTAGGCCAGCGCCGTGTTGAGCATAATAAGCCAGATGAGCCCAGGGGCACTCGCCGGCTGGGGCAGCGGCATGGGGCCCGCCAGCCACCAGGCGAGCGGGATCAGCATCAGGCCCCCGAGCAGCAGTTGCCAGGCGGTCAGCGCCAGCAGATCGCTCACCGGCCAGCGCTGCATCCAGCGGCTGGACTGGCCGATGAGCAGGGTGGCCAGCAGGGCGCAGGCCACGCCGACGGGATCCAGATTGGCGGAGGGGTTGAGCAGCAGGAGCACACCCGCGAGCCCCATCAGTCCCAGCAGCAGCCACTTCAGGCTGGGCCGCTTGCCGTCCTGCCACCAGGCCAGCCCCATCAGAATGAGGGGCAGGGTGGCGCCCAGGGTGCCCGCCACCGCCCCCGGCAGGCGATAGGCCGCCACGAACAGCAGGGCGAAGAAGGCGGTGATGTTGCAAAACGCCAGCAGAAACTGCCGGTTCCAGGTGAGCGGCGGCCGGCGGGGATGGAGCAGCAACAACAGTACGCCGGCCGGCAGCGCCCGCCAGACGGCCACCCAGTAGGGGGAGTAGTCGGTCAGGTAGAGGCTGACGACGGCATAGGTACTGCCCCAGAGCAGGGGGGCGAGCAGGGCAATCAGCAGTGGCATGGTTGTCTCGCAATGAAGTATCTTCAAGTAAAGATAAATTAGCCGCGAGTTAGTTTATTATCAAGTATCTTTTCGAAAAGATAATGGAGCCGGAATGGATAGTGATCATGTAGACCTGCTGCTGGCCCAGTGGGCGCGGCAGCGACCGGATCTCGACTGCTCTCCCATGGGAGTGCTGGGGCGGGTGGCGCGCATGGCGGCCATCGCCGGGCGCGAGGTGAGTGAAGAGCTCAAGGGGTGCGGCCTGCTGGGCTCAGACTTCGACATCCTGGCGACCCTGCGCCGGGCCGGCGAGCCGCTGACCCCGACCGCCCTCTACCAGTCCGCCATGCTGAGCTCGGGGGCCATGACGGCCAGGCTCGACAAGCTGGAGCAGCGTGGCCTGATAAGACGTGAAGCCTCCCCCGATGACAGGCGAAGCCTCTTGGTCTGCCTGACGGAGCCGGGGCGGGAGCTGGTTGACCAGGCGGTGGAGCGCCACGTGGCGAACGAGCGGCGCCTGCTGGCCCCGCTGACGGATGAGGAGCAGGGGCAACTGGCCGCTCTGCTCAAGCGCTGGCTGCTGGAAAACGAATAGCAAAACGGGCCCGATGGGCCCGTTTTCGTTGGGTGGGGCTGGCTCAGTAGCCGCCTCTGGCGTCCCTGACCGCCAGACCCAGCTGCCACACCGCCATGGCGTAGTGGGTGCTGTGGTTGTAGCGGGTGATGGCGTAGAAGTTCGGCAGGCCGTACCAGTACTGATAGCCGGTGCCCACGTCCAGGCGCAGCAGGCTCGCCTCCTTGTGGTTGCCGAGCGACGCTGTGGGGGCCAGCCCGGCGCCGCGCAGGGTGGCGACCGGGTAGCGGGTCTGGAAGCCGTGCTCATAGCCGGGCAGCTGGCCCTGACCGCGCACCGCCACCGGTTGCCCCTTCTCCCAGCCATGGGCCTTGAAGTAGTTGGCCACGCTGCCGATGGCATCCACCGGATCCCACAGATTGGTGTGGCCATTGCCGTTGAAGTCCACCGCATAGCTGCGGAAGCTCGACGGCATGAACTGGCCATAGCCCATGGCGCCGGCGTAGGAACCCTTGGGTTCGGTGGGATCCATGCCCTCATCCCGGGTCATCACCAGGAAGGCCTCCAGCTCGCCGGTGAAGAAGGTCGCCCGGCGCGGATAGTCGAACGCCAGGGTCGCCAGGGCATCCAGGATGCGGGTCTTGCCCATCACCCGGCCCCAGCGGGTCTCCACCCCTATGATGCCGACGATGATCTCGGGAGGCACCCCGTAGATCTGCTGCGCCCGATTGAGCTCGCTCTCGTACTCACGCCAGAAGCTGACGCCGTTTTGCACATTGTCCGGGGTGATGAACTTGGCGCGGTAGCGATTCCAGGCGCCGGTCGGCCCTGTGGGGGGCGTGGTGGTGGGCGCCTGGGCGTCCATCAGCCGGATGATCCAGTCGTAGCGTTCGGCCTGGGCCAGCACCCGATGCAGCTCGGCGCCGTTGAAGCCGTGCTTGTCGACCATGCGCTGCACGAACTGATCCACGTTGCTGCGGTTGGCGAAGTCTCCCTTGCTGACCCCCTGCTGGTAGAAAGGTTTGCTCGGCGGCGTCTGATTGATGAAGGCGCTCTGGGGCTGCGGCTTGACCACGGGCTTGGGGGCCGGTGTGCTGCTGCAGCCATACAGCAGAGGGAACAGGGAGAGGGTGAGGAGAAGGCGACGCATATGGTTCTCGTGAGCCTGAAAAAGAGTGTCGTCATGGTAAAACATTGGCGTCCATGCGCAAGTGCTCAGTGCAGGGCCTGGGGCCCATATTCATCCGCCGCTGAATTCACCGACAGGCCCCTCTCCTCTCAACGCAGGGTGTGATAGCCGCTCCAGAGCCGGGTCAGGGTGGTGATGGCGCAGAGCAGGGCGAAGCCATAGGCGAGCGGGGCGAAGGCGGCGGGCCACAGGCACATCAGCACGAACAGGGCTATGGTCTCGCTCCCCTCGGTGAGGCCGCCCAGGTAGTAGAGGGACTTGTGGTGGTAGACCGGATTCTCGATGCCGCGCTTGCCCGCCATGATGGCAAAGGCGAGGAAGCTCGAGCCGGTGCCCATGAAGGCGAACAGCAGGGTGGCGGCGGGCAGGGCGTTGGCGGGGGCACCGAGGGCAAAGCCCAGCACCACGGCGGCATAGAAGATGAAGTCGAGGCTGATGTCGAGGAAGCCGCCGCAGTCGGTGATCCCCGTCTGGCGCGCCACGGCCCCATCCAGACCGTCCAGCAGCCGGTTGAACAGGATGGCGGCGAGGGCCCAGCCGTGCCAGCCCAGTGCCAGCAGCGGCAAGGCCAGCATGCCGACGGCAAAGCCGGTGAGGCTTATCTGGTTGGCGCTGAGCCCGGCCCGGCACAGGGGGGCGGCCAGCAGCTGGAGGGGGCGGCGAATGAGGGGGATCAGGTGGCGATCAAACAAGGTCGGTGTCCTCTTTGGTCAAGCAGGGAGTGGTGAGTGTCAGGATAGCCCCCGGGGCATCCTCCTCGTCGTGGGTGACCAGCAGGGCGGGCATGCCGAGCGTCTTGAGCCGCTCGAACACCAGGGTTCTGAAGGCCGCGCGCAGCGGCTTGTCCAGCCGGGAGAAGGGCTCGTCCAGCAGCAGGGCCTCTGGCTCTGCCAGCAGGGCCCGCAGCAGGCCGACGCGCGCCTTCTGACCGCCGGAGAGCTGGCCCGGCAGTTTGTCCGCCTGCCCTGCCAGCCCCACCTCTGCCAGCGCCTCTAGGGCGCGGGCCCGTCTCGCCGCCCTCCCCCCGAGATGAGCCGGCATGCCGAACATCAGGTTCTCTGCCACCGTCAGATGGGCAAACAGCAGATCGTCCTGAAACAGCATGCCGATGCGCCGCGCCTGGGGTGACAGGGGGGTGAGCAGCCGCTCGCCGAGCCGTACCTCCCCCGCCAGCCGGATGGGCCCAGGGGGCAGCACCCCCGCCAGAGCCGCCAGCAGGGAGCTCTTGCCGCAGCCGCTCGGGCCCATCAGGGTCAGCACCTCGCCGGGGGCCACCGTCAGGGGGGGCAGCGTCAGCAGGGGCTGGTCATCCAGGTAGAGGGTGAGCTCGGTGGTATGCAGCATGTCAATGCCTCAGTGCGGGGTTGATACGGCGGGGCAGCCAGAGCACCAGGCCGTAGATGAAAAGTGGCAACAGCAGTTGCAGCAGGCCATAGAGGCCAGCCAGTCGCCGGTTGAGGCCGCTGCCTATGGCCACCGCCTCGGTGGTGATGGTGATCACGCGGCCCGCGCCAAACAGCAGGGTGGGCAGGTATTGGGCCAGGCTCACCGCCGCCCCGACCCCGAAGGCGAACAGCAGCGGCCGCGCCAGCAGCGGCCCCTTCACCTGCCACCAGGCGCGCCAGGGGCTGGCCCCGAGGGAGAGTGCCGCCCGGGTGAGGCGATCGTCGAACTGGCGATAGGGGCCGTGCAGGCAGAGATAGACGTAAGGGAAGACGAACAGCAGCTGGCTCCACAGCACCCAGCCCGGTCCTATGCCGTCGACGCCGCCGAGCCAGTCGATCTGCAGGCGCAGTCCGAACAGCAGGCTGGCCTGGGGCAGCAGCAGCGGCAGGCAGATGAGCCAGAGTGGCCACTGGCTGTGGTGGGGACGGCGGCCCTGCTGGGCCTCCAGGGCGAGCACCGCCAGCAGCAGCGAGAGGCCGGCGCAGAGCAGGGCCAGCCACAGGCTCTGCCACAGCAGGGGTCCCAGGGTGGGCAGCAGCTCCAGCCAGTGGCGGCCGCTCCATTCGCTGGGCCAGAGTGCGGGGAAGGACCAGCGCCGGGCCAGGGACCAGAGCAGCAGGGAGGCCAGCACCAGCAGGTTGATGGCGAGCAGGGCCCAGACCCCGGCCCGGGTGAGGCGCTCGGGCCAGGGCGAGGGGAGGCTGCGCCTGCCGTCCAGCCAGCGGGCCTTGCCAAGCGCCCCGTGGCTCCACTCCAGCAGCCGCAGGGCGGCGAGCAGCAAGAGGTTGAGCGCCAGCAGCAGCAGGGCGCCGCTGGCGCTGGCCCCGCGCCACTGGAGGTCCGGGTCCTGATACCAGAGCCAGAGCCGCACCGCCATGGGGGCAGGGGCATCTGGCCCCAGCAGCAGGGCGA
Organism: Aeromonas sp. Marseille-Q7275; assembly: GCF_965119515.1. Classification (NCBI taxonomy): domain Bacteria; kingdom Pseudomonadati; phylum Pseudomonadota; class Gammaproteobacteria; order Aeromonadales; family Aeromonadaceae; genus Aeromonas; species Aeromonas sp. Marseille-Q7275. The sequence continues at coordinate 78,096 of NZ_CBCPLW010000009.1, read as the reverse complement.
GATCCACCACCCCCAGGCCATAGGCCGCCACCGCATAGAGGGGCAGGCGCAGGGCGGGCCAGAGCGCGGGCAGCAGCAGGCGCCACCAGATCTGCGGCCCGCTGAAGCCCATGGTTTGCCCAAGCCACTGCTGGCGGCTGACTCGGACGGGGTCGAGGGCCGAGAGCGCCATCAGCAGCAGAAAGGGGGTCTCTTTCAAGATGAGCGCCAGAATGAGGCCGAGCCCCCAGGGATCTCTCAGGGTCTGCCAGTCGGGCGGCAAGTCAAAGCCCGTGAGGGCGGGGGAGATCAGGCGCAGCAACCAGCCGGAGGGGGCGAGCAGGAAGGCCACGCCGATGGCGAAGGCGACGTGGGGCAGGGCCAGCAGGGGGGAGAGCAGGCTGCGCAACCCGCGCATCCAGGGTCGCCCCTCCCCCCGGGCGAGCAGCAGGGCGGTGAAGAGCAGGGCCCCCAGGGTGGAGGCCCCCGCCACCCAGAGGCTCAGGCCCAGCGAGTGCCAGAGCCCGGGCTGGGCGAGCAGCAGGCTGACATGGCCTTTGGCCAGGCCTTCAAGCAGCAGGAGCAGCAGACCGCCGGCGACAGGCGCGGCCAGCGACAGGGCGCACAGCAGGAGAAAGAGGAGGCGCCAGGGCCGGATGCTCATGGTCTAGTGGCCGTAGCGTTCGGCCCAGGCCGCTTCCAGCCGGGTCTGCCAGCTGGGATGGGGTTCGGCCACCGCCTTGAAGCGCAGGGCCGGCTGACGGTTCCCCGGCAGGGCATCCTGGCGCAGCACGCTGGGGTCGCCCCAGAACGCGGGATCCGCCTTGCGGGCCTGGGCGGTGGGGCTCAGCAGGAAGTTGGCCACCACCTTGGCGCCGGCCCGGGCGCTGGCGTTGAAGGGGATGGCGAGGAAGTGGCTGTTGGTCAGGGCCCCCTTGGCCATGGCAACGGACCTCACCGCAGGGGGCAGGGTGCCGTTTTGCACCGAACTCTGGGCCTCGCCAGGGTTGAAGCTGATGGCCATGGCCAGCTCGCCGTCATCGAGCAACTGTTTGGTCTCGGCAGCGCTGGTGGGGAACAGCTTGCCCTTGCGCCAGAGCACGGGGTGCAGCTGATCGAGCCAGCCCCAGAGCGGGGCCGTGAGGCGGGCAAAGTCGGCGTCGCTCGCCTCCCGATAGAGGGGCGCAGGATCGGCGGTCAGCTCCAGCAAGATCTGCTTGAGGAAGCTCGAGCCATGAAAATGGGGTGGCTTGGGGTAGGTGAAGCGGCCAGGATTGGCCTTGGCCCAGGCGAGCAGCTCGGCCGCCGAGGTGGGCACTGTGGTGACTTCCTCCGTGTCGACCATCAGATTGAGCTGGCCTATGCCCCAGGGGGCCTCTAGCCCAGCGACCGGCAGGGTGAAGTCCTCGTGCACCGGCAGCTTGGTGTCCACCAGTGCCATGTTCGGCAGATCCTGGGTGAAGGGGGCCCCCAGCAGCCCCTGCTCCTTGAGCGCCTTGAAGTTCTCCCCGTTGACCCAGAGCAGGTCGATGGGGCCGCCCGACGTCTTGCCTGCCTGCTTGCTGGCCAGCAGCTGGCTGACGCTCTGGGCGATGTCATCCACCTTCACCTGCACCAGGGTGACCCCGTACTGGCGCTCAATCTCCTGACCCGCCCACCCCAGGTAGGCGTTGATCTCCGGGCTGCCGCCCCAGGCATTGAAATAGACGCGCTGGCCCTTCGCTTCGGCGAGGGTCTGTTGCCAGGTGGTCTCGGCGGCGTGGAGCTGGGTCGCCAGCAGCAGGGGGGCGGCGAGCAGGGGACGGAGCAGGGCGCGAACTCGGGTCTTGAACATGGTGAGGGTCTCGTGGGCTCAGGCGCCGCGGCGCCAACTGTGATAACGGGCCAGCAGGGCCAGCAGGCGGGTGGGCTGGTGGGCCCGCTTCCACTCGCCCGCCACGTATTTGTTCCCCTCCATCAGGGTGGGATAGGCGTGGATGGTGCCCAGGATCTTGCCAAGCCCCAGGCGGTGGCGCATGGCGAGCACAAACTCGGCGATCCGCTCGCCGGCGTGAGTGCCCACTATGGTGGCGCCGAGGATTTTATCCTTGCCCGGCTCCGTCAGCACCTCGATAAAGCCGTGGCGCTCCCCGTCGGTGATGGCACGATCCAGCTTGGCCAGCTCGAAACGGGTCGCCTCGAAGGGAATGCCTTGGGCCTCGGCCTCCTTGCGGTTGAGGCCGACCCGGGCAATCTCGGGGCTGGTGTAGGTGGCCGCCGGGATCACGCGATAGTCCGCCTTGAAGCGTCTGAACTGGCCAAACAGGGCGTTGACCGCCGCATACCAGGCCTGATGGGCGGCGAAGTGGGTGAACTGGTAAGGGCCCGCTACGTCTCCCACCGCCAGTATGCTGGGGTAGTTGGTGGCGAGGAAGCCATCGACTGCTATGGTGCCACGGGGGGCCAGCTCCACCCCCAGCTCTTCGAGCCCGAAGCCGCTCACGTTGGCGACCCGGCCCAGGGCCAGCAGCAGCTGATCCCCTTCCACCAGTTGCGTTTCCTCCCCCCGGCGCAGTTGCAGCCGGACAGGCAGCGTGCCCTCGGCCGTGGGCTCGTAGTCGGCGCGCTCCGCCCGCCAGCCGGTGAGCAGCCGCACGCCGTCGCGGCTCATCTGTTCGGCCAGCGCCTCGGCCACCTCCCGCTCTTCCCGGGGCAGCAGCTGATCGGCGAGCTCCACCAGGGTGACGGGAATGCCGAGCAGGGCCAGGCTCTGAGCCAGCTCGCAGCCGATGGGGCCGCCGCCGAGCACCAGCAGGTGGCGGGGCGGTTCGCGCAGCTGCCAGAGGCTGTCAGAGGTGAGGTAGGGCACCTGCTCGAGACCCGGCAGCTTGGGCACAATAGGCCTGGCGCCGGTGGCGATGACGATGTGGCGGCTGCTCAGGCGTCTGCCGTCCACCTCCAGCTCCCAGGGGGAGACGAGGCGGGCCCGGCCCTGGATGCACTCCACTCCCAGCCCCTGATAGCGTTCAACCGAGTCGTGGGGCTCGACCTCCTTGATCACCGTCGCCACCCGTGCCATCACGGCGGAAAAATCGGCCTGTGATTGACTGGGGCTGAAGCCAAGCTCGCCGGCCTTGCGCTGTTCAGCGGCGAAGCGGGCGCTTCGGATCAGCGCCTTGGAGGGAACGCAGCCGGTGTTGAGGCAATCCCCCCCCATCTTGTGCTGCTCTATCAGTGCCACCCTGGCCTTGACCGCGGCGGCGATGTAGCTGGTGACCAGGCCTCCGGCACCGGCACCGATCACCAGCAGGTTGTAGTCGAAGCGAGCCGGCTTGCGATAGGGGGCGTGCAGGCGGCGCAGGGCGAGCCTGCGTTGCAGCCAGCGCATCAGCCAGGGCATCAGGCCGAGCAGGGTCAGGGCCGCCACCAGGCCGGGGGAGAGGATCTTGCCCGTGCTGGTGAGGGTGGCGAGCTCGCTGCCCGCCAGCACATAGACCAAGGTGCCCGGCAGCATGCCGAGCTGGCTGACCCAGTAGTAGGTACTGACTCTGATGGGGGTGAGCCCCATCAGCAGGTTGACCAGAAAGAAGGGGAAGAGGGGGATGAGGCGCAGGCTCAGCAGGTAGAAGGCCCCATCCTTCGCCATGCCGGCTTCAAAGGTGGCCAGCTTGTCGCCGAAGCGGCGGCTCACCCAGTCGCGCAGCAGGAAGCGGGCGCTGAGAAAGGCCAGCGTGGCCCCCAGGGTGCTGGCAAAGGAGACCAGCAGCAGCCCCCAGCCGACGCCGAACAGGGCGCTGCCCCCCAGGGTCAGCAGGGCGGCGCCGGGCAGGGAGAGGGCAGTGGTTGCCACGTAGAGGAGCGTGAACAGCAGGGCCGCCTGGCCGAAGTGCGCCTGCACCCAGGCCGAGGCTTGCTCCTGGTGGGCCTGCAACCGGGGGAGGCTGAGGTAGGCATCGAGATCGAAGGCGAAGAAGGCGCCGATCAGACCCCCCATCATCAGCAACAGCAGCAGGCGGCCCCGGCTCATTGGCCGTCCCTGTCGGAGGGCGCCGGGCGTTCGGGCTGCACCGGCAACTGGCAGAAGCCCTGGGGGGCGATGTCGAGGGCGGCATTGAACTTGGCCGACATGTTCTGGAAGGCGATGAGGCCGGTGAGCTCCACCAGGGCATCGTCATCGAACCAGGGCTTGAGGCGGGCTGCCTGCTGGTCGCTCACTCCGTCCAGCCCCGTCATGGCCTCGGTGTAGTCGAGCACCGCCCGCTCGCGCTCATCGAACAGGGGGCTTTGGCGCCACTGGGCCAGCGCCTCCACCTTGTCGCTGGAGCCGGCGCGCTTGATGAGGGTCATAGCGTTGATGTCGACGCAGAAGCGGCACCAGTTGAGCTGGGAGACCCGCACCGTCACCAGGGAGCGCAGCACGGGGTCTATGGGGGAGCGCTTGCGGTTGATGACGCCGTAGAGGGTGGCGACGGCGGCAAACAGGCGCGGCGAGCGGCCCCAGCACTTGCCCGGGATCAGCACCTGACCGTAGTTGCGTTGCTGCAGCCAGAAAAAGGGGCGGATAAACCAGGCATATTCCCGATCAGGCTTGACCTCAACGCGCATGTTATTCCTCTTGTTCCATTTTCTGCATCTTGGGTTTGTAGGCGCCCCCCAGCCGCTCGTTGAGCCGGGTCAGGAAGTTCTGGATCCGTGCCCGGTTGACCCCCAGATCGCTGCGCCCCTGACGGGAGGCGGAGCGCATGTCGACCCGGGTCTCTTTCGGCCCGGCGAAGACTCGCAGCGCCACGTCATCCTCAAAGCCGAACCAGCCGGTGGTGACCACGGCATCGAGGCCGTCCGGGCTCGGGCGCACCCGCCAGCCGAGCTCCGTCATCAGCTCGTCCGCTTCGGCGATCACCTCGGCCGGGGAGGCTCGGGTATAGAGAGGACCGGGGTTGCCGGGGAAAACTTGCAAGGGGGGGGCATTGACGGGGAGATCCTCAGCCGTCCTCAGCTGCTCGGCCCACAGCAGACGGGGCGGATGATGGGGATCCGTGCTGACGTCGTTGGTGAGTGGCGAGCGCAGCGCCTGAATGACAAACAGCAGGGGCAGCAGCAGGGGGGCTATACCCCAGGCATCCGCCCACAGACAGGGGGAGCTGCGGTAGCGCCAGGGCAGGCGCAGCAGGAGCCAGAGGCTGATCAGGGCGCTCGCGAGGCAGAGGGCGAAACCGAGCCACCAGGGCCAGAGATGGGCCCGGCTGCCGAGGGCGCCCCCCAGGGGCAGCAACCAGGCCAGCAGGGGCCACCACAAATAGCTGTGCATATGCAGGATCCACTGGTTATGATGGAGCAATGCCCAGAAGGATAAACTTAATTATCTGATAACGTTAGTAAATTATCTTTATCTTGGCGCTTTTTGCCGCCCCGGGCGCGGGGGCTGCAGGGCGGTGGCCAGGAGTCGGCCGGGCAGGAAGCCGGCCGAGCCCTTGTCAGGGCTGGGGCGCGGGGAGGGCCCTCAGTTGCGGTAGAGCACCTTGATGAGGTGGAAGCCGAACTTGGTGCGCACCGGCCCCAGCACGGTCAGGAGTTCCCCCTTGAAGACGGCATCGTCAAAGGCCTTGACCATGTCCCCCTTGGAGAACTCCCCCAGATCGCCGCTGCGCTTGGCGGAGGCGCAGGTGGAGAAGCGCTTGGCCATCTGGCCGAAGTCGGCACCCTTGGCGAGTTTTTCCTTGATCTCGAGACACTCTTTCTCGGTCTTGACCAGGATGTGCTGAGCACAGGCTTTTTTCATCGGAACGCTCCTCGGCGAGGGTAAAGGGGGCGCAAGGGTACTCCAATTCGGCGCGCGCGTCAGCCCCGCCGGCGGCACATCAGCCGCGGGGATGGGTCGCCAGACGTGCCCTGGGGCGAGACTGCCAGAGGATCTCCAGCCCCAGCAGGGCGTAGAGGCTCCAGATGGCCAGGGGATTGAGCCAGTCGCCGCCGAGCTGCAGGGTGAGCAGGGCGCCGCCGACCAGCAGCAGGGCTATCCCGGGCAGGCGCCAGTGGACCGGCAGCGGTGCCAGCATGGCCAGCCCCAGCAGCAGGGCGAGACCGAAGGGCAGGTTGAGGGCGGTGAAGGCCAGGGCCTGCTGACCGTTCATGCCGGTCAACAGGGCCAGCAGGGCACTGCAACAGGCCAGGAAGGTGACGAATTCGAGTCGGTCGGCTATGTAGTCAGCCAGTTGTTCGCTACGTAAGTGCATGGGATCTCTCCTGCGATTTGATGACATCAGTGTGGGGCAGGGAAGGTGGCAGTGGCAGCGGGATAAATCGATTGGATTGAACGAAGCTTTAGTGCCACCTATTCAAGTTGTTGATTTAAACTTATTTTCCTGTTCAATAGCAGGATATGGCAATGGGGGCGCCAGACGGTGATGTCAAGCCTGTCAGGGGATCCTGGGTCTCAAGGTCCGGGGTAGTCCGACAGGGGTTGTCGCGTGGCGAGCGCAGCTGCGCCACGGGCGGCGACGGGAAGGCGCTGCCGGCATCGGGCCTGGGTGCCGTTTTTTTGTACGACCCTTGCCGGGAGAGTGCGCACTTTCCCCGCTGGTGGGCCGTTTTCCCTCTCAGTTCCCGGTGAACGCCGGCCCCGGAAGAGGATGCCAGCCCCGGGGGAGAGGGGGATTTCGCGACTGCGCTTATGCTAGGATGAGCCGCGCTCGCCTGGGGTGGGCCCCATTATCATTCTAAATCGAACAGTTTTTTACTTATGTTATTCGGGGAAATTGACGTTTGACAGGATGCCATCCTATTTTGCCTGCCGGGTTCACCTCACCCGGGCGAACCCGTCGCCCCGGGCTCGGCACCTTGCTGCTCGCCCTCTCTCTGTGGCTGCTGGTGACCCCCGCCATGGCGGCCAAGCTGACCTATCAGATCAAGGGCATCAAGGGGGAGCAGAAGGATAACGTCGAGGCCTATCTCAATGCCCTGCCGGTCTACCAGGAGCGCCAGTACCGTCCCGCCCGTGCCAAGATCACCGAGAGCGTGCAGAAAGCCCTGCAGGTCTATGGCTACTACCAGCCGAAGATCACCCTCGCTCGCGACAAGAAATCCCCCGCCAGGGTGGTGATCGAGATAGCGCGGGGGGAGCCAGTGCTCATCTCGCGCCTCGACATTCTGCTGGAAGGGGAGGCGGGCAGCGACGAGGTCTACAGCGAGCTGCTGGACAAGCTGCCCCTGAAGGAGGGGGATCCCCTCAACCACGGCAAGTACGAGTCCATCAAGGCGGATCTCGGCAGCCTGGGGCTGGCGCGGGGCTATTTTGACGCCAAGATCAGCAAGAGCCAGGTGAAGGTCTTCCCGGATCAGGGCAAGGCCGAGATCTATATCCTGTTCCGCTCCGGTCCCCGCTATCACTTCGGCGAGATCAATTACGATGCGACGCCGGAGGCCCTGCGCCTCATCCGGCCGCTCATCAACATCAAGAGTGGCGACCCCTATCTGGCGATCCGGCTGGCCGAGATGTCCCAGGATGTCTCCTCCACCAAGCTGTTCAAGCAGGTGGACATCAAGCCCATGATAAGCCAGGCCGAGGGCAATCGGGTGCCGGTGCAGGTGACCCTCTCGAACCGGGTCGACCACGAGATCGAAACCGGTATCGGCTATGCCACGGACGTGGGGCCGCGCCTGAGTGCCACCTGGGAGAAGCCCTGGGTCAACCGCTACGGCCACAGCCTCTCCAGCACCGCCAAGATCTCGGCCCCGGAGGCGGAGCTCAGTTTCGACTACCAGATCCCGGTCGGCAACCCGCTGCGGGACTACTACTCCCTGCAGGCCGGCTACCAGTACACCGACAACAACGATACCCGCTCCGATCTGGCCACCTTCGGCGTGCACCGCTGGAAGCGGCGGCCGGAGAGCTGGGACAGGGACGTCTTCATCCGGCTGGAGAACGAGCGCTACGTGCAGGGCAACGACGAGGGGAACAGTCTGCTGCTGATCCCCGGGGTCTCCTGGTCACGGTTGCGGGTGCGCGGCGGCCTGGTGCCGGAGTGGGGGGATCGTCAGCAGCTGACGACGGAATTCTCCAGCCCCTACTGGGGCTCGGACATCAACTTCATGCGGGTGTGGGGGCGCAGCAAGTGGCTGCGCACCCTGGGGGAGGATCACCGCTTCCTGATGCGGGTCGAGCAGGGGGCCATCATAGGGGATGACTTCTCCCTGGTGCCCCCTTCCCTGCGTTTCTTCACCGGCGGCGATCAGACCATACGTGGCTACGGCTATGAGACGGTCTCGCCGAAGGACGAGGATGGCAAGCTCACCGGCGGGCGCTACACCAGCGTGGGCAGCCTGGAGTACAACTACCGCTTCAGCGACAAGTGGCTCGGCGCCCTGTTCGTGGATGGCGGCACGGCCACCGTGGACTACAGCGAGGCCTGGAAGATAGGCACCGGGGTCGGGGTGCGCTGGGTGACGCCCATCGGCCAGGTCAGGCTGGATCTGGCGGTGGCCATCTCGGAGGAGGACAAGCCGTTGCGGCTGCATTTCGCGCTGGGGCCTGAATTATGATCTGGTTTGAACCCACTCATCCTCTCTCTTCTCTCTCCTGGCCGCTGCGGCTGCCTCTTTCTCGGGGGTCTGCGCTGTGATCTGGGTAAAGCGTATTTTCTTGTGGCTCATGGGGCTCGTCTTCCTGCTGCTCATCGGCGTCAGCCTGCTGGGCTTCACCCATCAGGGCAACAAGTGGCTGTGGCAGCAGGCCAAAGGGGCGCTGCCCTCCCTCAAGGGGGAGCTGGTGGCGGGCCAACTCGGCTATGGCTGGACCCTGGAAGGGGTCGGTTGGCAGGACGAGCTGGTGGACGTCACCGTCGAGCGGGCCGTGCTGGACTGGGATCTTGGCAAGCTGCTGCAGGGCAAGCTCTGGATAAAATCCCTGACGGTCACCCACCCTGTGGTGAAGGTCGCCGACGCTGAGCCTGTGCCGGAAGAGCCCACCGAGCCCTTCGTCTGGCGCCCGTTGCCACTGCGCATCCAGGTGGACAGCCTCAAGGTGACGGATCTGGACCTGGACGTGCCCGGTGTTGGGGTGACCCTCAAGGATCTGGAGATAGGCGCCACCCTGGATCGCAAGGGGCTCATAGTGCGCGGGCCCGTGCTCGATGGCCTGAACCTGACCCTGGCCGAGGCTCCTGCTGCCGACGAGGCGGCCAAGCCGGCCGCCAGCAAGACGGCCAAGGCGCAGGGCGCGACCAAGGCCGAGCCCAAGGAGACCGCGACCGCCAAGGCGAAGCCAGAGGCGGCCGCCCCCATCCTGCTGCCCGAGATCCGCCTGCCATTCCCCATCCAGCTGGAAGGCCTGGCGGCGACCCGGGTGCGCTATCAGCAGGGGGAGCTCGTCGAGGGGCTCGACAAGCTGCTGCTGTCGGCCAAGGCCCAGGATGAGCGCATCGAGGTGCGGGAGCTCTCCTTGCGCCACGCCATGGCGGATCTGGCGCTCAAGGGCCATGTCAGCCTGACCTCGGATTATCCCCTCGCCCTGACCCTGGATGCCAAGGCCCGCAAGGGGCTCAAGCAGTGGGAGCTCGACACCGAGCAGGCGAACCTGACCCTGGATGGCTCCGTGGGCAAGCTGGGGCTGGCGCTCAAGGCCAAGGGGCCGATCGCGGCCAACCTCAAGGGGACGCTGGCGACGCTGGATCCCGACTTGCCCTTCGATCTGGCGCTGGACTGGAAGAGCCTCGGCTGGCCGCTGCACAAACCGGCCAAGGATGAGCCGAGCTATCGGCTGGACAAGGGCAGCCTGAGCGCCAAGGGCAAGCTCTCTGGCTATCAGTTTGCACTCGACACCGCCGGCAAGGGCACGGACGTGCCCCCCTTCAAGCTGGCGCTCTCGGGCAAGGGGGATCTGGAGCAGCTGAGCCAGATAAAGCTGCTGCTGGGCGCCCTGAAGGGGGAGCTCAGACTCGATGGCAAGCTCGCCTGGCGCAAGGGCGTCCAGTGGCAGGGGACCACCGAATTCAAGGGGATCAACCCGGCCGAGCTGGTGCCCGAGATCAAGGGGACGCTGGCGGGCAAGATAGCGAGCCGCTTCGAGCTTGACGAGGCGGGCCACTGGCAGCTGGCCCTGCCGGAGCTCAAGGTGGACGGCAAGCTCAACCAGTATCCGCTGGCGCTCAAGGGCGCCCTCAGCGGCAACGACAAGATGGAGTGGACCATCCCGGCCCTGGCGCTGCAAAGCGGTCCCAACCAGTTGCAGGCCAAGGGGGCGCTCACCGCCCAGGCCTGGAAGCTGGATGCCCAGATAGATGCCCCCAAGCTCGGCGGCATCTACCCCGGCCTTGGGGGCGACCTCAAGGGACAGGTGCGCGTCACCGGCAACCAGCAGGCGCCGAGGGTGAATGCGGATCTGGTCTCGAGCCGCCTCTCCTATGCCGGAACCGTGCTGAAAGAGACTGTCATCAAGGGCAACGCCCTGGTGGGGGAGAAACCGGCTGGCGAGCTGGCCCTGACGGTGGCGAGCCTGGTGCAGGGGACGACGGCGCTCTCCAAGATAGCCCTGAACCTGAGTGGCGATCTCGACCGCCACGGGCTCACCTTGACCATGAAGGGGGATCCGGTGGCTGCGGACCTGCGTCTGAGTGGCAGCCTGCGCGGGGATCGCTGGCGCGGCACCCTCTCCGAGCTCAAGGTGAAGACCCCGCTCAAGCGCTGGTCCCTGACCGCCCCCTGGTCCCTGGATCTGGACTTGCCCAGACAACAGCTGACCATGGGGGACCTCTGCCTGGGCTCCCAGAAGGCCAGCCTCTGCGTCAAGGGCAGCCAGATCTCGGCCGCCCAGGGCAGCCTGGAGTTTGCCCTGAGCGAGTTCGACCTCAAGCGGCTGCGCCCCTGGTTGCCGGACAACTTCCGCTGGCAGGCGGTGCTGTCGGCGGACGGGCGCGCCAGCTGGCGCGGCAGCCAGCCGACCCTGCACGCCACAGTGCGCACCACGCCGGGTACATTGGTGGCCGACGAGATCAAGACCGAGTACCAGCGCCTCGAGCTCGGGGTCGATTTCGAACGCCAGCAGGCCGCCATCCGGCTCGATTTCGCCTCCAGACAGATAGGTAACATAGACACGGATCTGCTGATAAAGGAGCCCGCTGGCCGTGGCCAGCTGTCGGGTCAGCTCAAGTTTGACGACCTCAAGCTGGCGACCTTTGCCCCCCTCATCCCCGAGGTGCGCTCCCTGCAAGGCTTCATCTCGGCGGATGCCCGCTTCGATGGCACCCTGGCCGCGCCCCTGCTGTACGGTGAGCTGAACCTGCTGGAGGGGGAGGTGCAGACCCACTCCGACATGGTGACCCTCTCCAGGCTGGTGACCCGCCTCAAGATAGACGGCAACCGGGCCGAACTCGACGGATCCATGCTGGTGGGCAAGGGGCCGCTCGCGCTGGGGGGCTGGCTGAGCTGGGCCAGGCTGCCGGTGACCGGCAGCCTCACCATCAAGGGCAAGGATCTGGAAGCCCAGTACCCGGGCATGGGTCGGGTCAGGGTAACGCCTGACATCGCCATCTCCCTGGGGGAGGAGACCAGGGTCAGCGGTCAGGTGGACATCCCCTGGTCGCGCATCCTGGTCAAGACACTGCCGGAGAGTGCGGTGGCGGTCTCGGATGACGTGACCGTCATCTATGACGATCTGCCGCCGGTGCCCAAGGCGGAGCCCCTGCCGATGGAGATCAAGCTCGCCATCCGGCTCGGTGACGACGTCCGGCTGGAGGCCATGGGGCTCAAGACCAAGGTGACGGGGGCGCTCGGCATTCGCCAGGATCCTTCCAAGCCCATGTCGGGCAATGGTCAGCTGGAGCTGAAAGATGGACGCTTCAAGGCCTACGGCCAGAACCTCATCATCAAGGAGGGGCGGATCCTCTTCTCCGGCCCCATCGATCAGCCCTATCTCAACATAGAGACCTACCGGGACCCCGACACCATAGAGGACAACGTCACCGTCGGGGTCCGGGTGACGGGACCGGCGGCCAAGCCGAAGATCACCGTCTATTCCGAGCCGCAGATGGCGCAGTCCGAGCAGCTCTCCTACCTGCTGCGCGGCAAGGGGCTGCAGACCAGTGGCGAGGATGGCGGCTTCAACGGCCTGCTGGTGGCGGGGGCGGTGAGCCAGGCGAGTGGGGTGGTCTCCAGCATCGGGGAGTCGCTGGGCATGAGCGATGTGGCACTCGACACCGCAGGGAGCGGTGATGATACCCAGGTGACCCTGTCTGCCTACCTGCTGCCCGGCTTGCAGTTCCAGTACGGCGTCGGGGTGTTCAGCCCCATCGCCGAGTTCAAGCTGCGCTACGAGCTGATGCCCAGACTCTATCTGCAGGCCATGAGCGGGGTGGCCCAGGCGGTAGACATCTTCTATCGCTTCACCCTGTGAAGGGGATGAGCACGAAAACGGGAGGCCTTGGCCTCCCGTTTTTCATGGAGCATTCTGGCAGGGCAGGGCAGGGCAGGGCAGGGCAGGATTGGGATGCCCGAAAAAGCAAAAACCCGGCGCCAGGCCGGGTCTTCAGAAGAGTGGTGGAGGGAGAAGGATTCGAACCTTCGAAGGCAGAGCCGTCAGATTTACAGTCTGATCCCTTTGGCCGCTCGGGAACCCCTCCACGGGGCATGACCTGATTGTGGCACTTGAATGGTGGAGGGAGAAGGATTCGAACCTTCGAAGGCAGAGCCGTCAGATTTACAGTCTGATCCCTTTGGCCGCTCGGGAACCCCTCCCCAAGTGCGAGGCGCATACTAACAGATCTGTCGCGCTTGTGAACCCCTTGGCAGGGATTTTTAATGCTTAAAGGATTGGGTTGACGGCCGATAAGCAATGAAACCCTTATTTCCAAGATTTATCCCATGCTGCCCAGTGCCATTCGTGATCGATTGCTCGTCGATGAAGCCCAATTGGGCCAGCGGCTCAACCAGGATCTCCGTCAGGGAGACAGGGCCGACTTCCGGCTGCACCTGGCGCTGCTGACCGATGCGGTCGAGGAGCAACCCTGGTTTGGGGACGCGCCGGCGGCGCCGCAGCAAGAGCAGACATGGCGCACCCGTTTCGGTTTGATGCCCGAGGCCGCCTTGGCGGGCGAGCCGGGGGAATCCGGCGCCTGGGCACTCAACGAGCGCCTGCAGCAGGGGGGCTGCATGGCCGATGTGCGGCTCTGGCTGGCGCTGCGATCTCCCCCGCTGGTCAACCGGACACCGGCGCTGGATCCCGCCGTGTATGACAATCTGTCTGCTCTCGGGCGGGAACGCTGGCAGGGCAAGCTCGCCTCCGAGCCCAGGGGGGAGGATCCCTTGCTGATGCTGCCGTTGCTGGATGATTTGACGCGGGGGGTAGATGCTCGCTTGCGCTGGCTGGCCTGATGCCAGAGGCGCAGGGAGAAGATGCAAAAAGGCGGGATGACCCGCCTTTTTTGCGCAATGGATGGGATAACCGGGATTAGGCGTCGGCTTCGTCCACCTCGGGAACGTCCTTGCCTACGACCGCCGCGCGGCGGGCGAGGGGTTTCTCGATATGGCGATTGAGCTGGCGCTCCAGTTTCTGGCCCAGATCCGTGATGGCGGCATACAGATCCTCGTGCTCTGCCTGCGCAAACAACTTGCCGTTGGGAATGCCGGCGGTGGCTTCGACGATATACATCAAACGCTCTTTGGAGATGATCACATGGGGTGTGATAAGAGGCACCTGAAGACGCTCGAGCTTTTCAAAACGGGATTCAATGCGCTCGCGGATGGCTGGGGTAATGTCGATGATTTTACTGGTCATTTCGATTTTCATATTGGCCCCCTTCGGGTCGTCTTGCTTGTGTCTTCACCCTCAGATTACCCATGTGGTTGAATCAAAATGTGATGTACGTCACAAAATATCCCCTTGGTGATCCGGCAATCCCTAAATTGTGAGCTTTTCCCGTTTCATGCCAAAAACCGCTTGAGCTCAGCGAAACGGGCAGGCAGTATGCGCGAATAGGATCGTTTCTGTCCCCCCTTGGCAGCGCCTTGTGTCGACCCGATGTCTGGTTTTCACCGCTCAGTCTCGCATTTTCTCTACCCACATCGTTTATCGCATCGCAAAAGGATTGCCATGCGCCGGTGGAGATATGCGCACAAACGGATATGCTTTTCTGCATGTGTCGGGGTGGATAACGTGGTTGTAGTGTTGGAGTTGTAAATGAAGCAACAAGCCACCCAGATGATGTGGTTTTATGATCGGCAGCATGAGCAGTGGAGTCTGTCTGATCATCTCTCTTGCCAGCCCTGGCAAGGTGAGGGGGCTCATCCCTGGGCCAGCCAGCTGGCGCCAGAAGATGAATCCGGTTTCGCCGATTTTCTCGCAAGACTCCACCATTCGGGCCAGCCCGGCCAGTTCATCGGTCACCTCTGCGATGAGGCAGGCACAGTGCATCATGTGCTCTGGTACGGCCAGTATGTGCCGGCCCAGCAGCTCTGCTGCGGCTGGCTGGCGCCCCTGGAGATGGCTCACAACGCCGCCAGCCGCGCCGAACCGCCCGCCAGTCTGGCCCCGCCGCTTCCTCTGCTGCAAGCCCCCTTGCTGGCCCAGCTGGCGCAGGCGCTCTCCGCGAGGACTGGCCTCGATTTCTGCCATACCCTGGTCAACGAGCTGGCTCACATCCTGGGGGCCAACGCGGTCTGGCTGACGGAGCGGGTGGGCCTTGACCGGCTCAGGGTGCTGGCGAGCCACGGCATCGACTTCAAGGAGTACGCCCTGGCGGACATGCCCTGTCAGCAGCTCTATCGGGGCGCCGCCAGTGCGACCCCCATCAGCGAACCCCTGACCGGCTGCACCTGCCTGCCCCCTGGCCAGCACTACTATGCGCAGCCCCTGCTGGATCGCAGTGGCCAGATCCTGGGCCATCTCGCCCTACTGTTCCCGAACCAGACCCAGACCGCCGATCTGGGATCCGTGCTGACCATCTTCTCGGTGCGCATGGTGGCGGAGCTGGAGCGTCTGCAGAGCGACGCCCTGATGCGACTCTCTGCTGTGGCGTTCGAAACCCATGAAGGCATCATCATCACGGATCCTGACTTCAAGATCCTGCGGGTCAACTACGCCTTCAGCCAGATCACCGGCTTCGACAGCCAGGGGGTGATAGGCCTGCACCTTGGCAATGACCTCTGGTCCGGGCTCGGGGGGCTCGGCTATGAGCTCAACGCCCTGGATCGCTGGCAGGGAGAGACGTTGCGCCTGCACGCCGACGGCCATGTCTATCCCCAGTGGGAGATCGTCACGCCGGTGCAGGATGACAAGGGAGGCATCAGCCACTACGTCATCTTCTTCGAAGACATCTCCGAGCGTAAGGCGGCGGAGCGCCGCATCCAGGATCTCGCCTATTACGACGAGCTGACCGGTTTGCCCAATCGTCGCCAGCTCCACGAGACCCTGGCCCAGGCGTTCAGCGAGGCGAGCCGCGAGCACCTGATCGGCGCCCTGCTGTTCATCGATCTCGATCACTTCAAGACCATCAACGACTCCCTCGGCCATGCCACCGGCGACTGGCTGCTCAAGGAGGTGGCGAACCGCCTCAAGCGGCTGGTGCGGCAGGGGGATTGTCTGGCCCGGCTCGGCGGCGACGAGTTCGTGTTGCTGCTGCCCGGCCTCTCCATCAGCCCGCCCCAGGCGGAGATGCAGGCCGATCTCATCGCCGAGCGGCTCATCGGCGAGATTGCCGCCCCCTACAGTCACGGGGGCCAGGTGCTGCACATCGGGGCCAGCGTCGGCATCACGCTCTTCCCCGGAAGGGAGCAGGAGGCCGGGGATCTGCTCAAGCAGGCCGACACCGCCATGTACCAGGCCAAGTCGGCGGGCCGCAAGACCCGGCGTTTCTTCGATGCCTCCATGCAGTTGCAGGCGGACAGGCGTCTGCTCATTCACAACGAGCTGCGCAGCGCCCTCAACAATCAGGAGCTGACCCTTCACTATCAGCCCCAGCACATGGTCGAAGGGGGGGACATCATAGGGGTGGAGGCGCTGATCCGCTGGCAGCCGCCTGGCCGTGCCCTGGTCTCTCCCGCCGAGTTCATCCCCATCGCCGAGGAGACGGATCTCATCGTCGATATCGGCAATTGGGTGTTGCATGAGGCCTGTACCCAGTATGTCTCCTGGGAAGAGAACGGGATCCACGTGCCCCAGCTGTCGGTCAACGTCAGTGCCAAGCAGTTCCATGCCCACGATTTCGTCGATCGGATCCACGATGTGCTGGCCGCCACCGGCATGGATCCCTCCTGCCTGAACCTGGAGATCACCGAGTCCGTGGTGCTCGGTCATGCGGAGGACACCATCAGCAAGATGGCCGAGCTCAAGACCCTTGGCATCAGCTTCGCCATCGACGATTTCGGCGCCGGCTACTCCTCCCTGAGCTACCTCAAGCGGCTGCCCGCCGACGAGCTTAAGATCGACCGCTCCTTCATCCAGGACATCCCCAAGGATGGCGACAACATGGCCATAGTGGAGGCGGTGATCGCCATGGCCCGTCACATGGGATTCAACGTGACGGCCGAGGGGGTGGAGTCCCGCCAGCAGCTGGAGTTCCTGCAGGCACAGGGCTGCCATTTCTTCCAGGGCTATCTCGCCTCCAAGCCGCTGCCCGTGCCCTATCTGGAGCGCTACATCAGCCGCCTGAGCCGCCATGATCGCGCCGCCCCTGCCGACAAAAATAGTGTGGCGTAGCGCCCATCTTTAACGGGTAGAATGAAGGTATCTCACCACCGCCAGCGGGCGGTGGTTATGCCTCTTCTTTAGGGAGAATGCCTTTCGTGAAAGCCGTGCAGGGAATCATCTTTTCGGCGTTGTGTGTGCCAGGGCTAGTGGCACCCGTCTTTGCGCAAACCATGGAGCAGTCCCTCTATCGCGAGGGTTATGACGCCGTGCGTGCCAATGATCAGGAGCGTTTCCAGCAGATCCGCGCCCGTCTCAACCACTATCCGCTGCTGCCCTATCTGGATTACTACCAGTTGGCGTTCCGGCCCGGGGCGGCAGACTACGACGACGTGACCCGCTTCATCCGCCAGCACGGGGATACCCCCCAGTCCAACCGTCTGGAGCGCGCTTACCTCACCTACCTGGCCCAGAGCCAGCAGTGGTCCCAGTTCCTGCGCTTCTACCCGGCCAAGCCGAACTCTACCGATCTGCTCTGCATGCACTACCAGGCCCGCTATTACACCGGCCACAAGAGCGAGGCCCTGCAGGAAGCGGGCAAGCTCTGGCTGAGCGGCCAGTCCAGACCCGATGCCTGCGATCCCCTGTTCCAGCACTGGCAGCAGGCAGGCCTGCGCACCCAGGAGAAGATCTGGCAGCGGATGAACCTGGCCTTCGAGGCGCAGAACCCCAATCTCATCCGCCACCTCGGCGCCCAGCTGGGGGGCAGTCTGAAACCCTATGGGGATCAGATGATAGCCCTGTTTGATCAACCGGCCAGGGCGATGAACCCGGCCTCCTTCTCGACGGCGCCGCAGTCGAGGCAGCTGCTCTCCCTCGGGCTGGCACGCTATGCCAACGAGCAACCCGAGCCTGCCCTGCGCCAGCTGGGGGAGATGAAGCGCCGCTTCGGCCTGAACCAGGCCGAGGTTGCCCGGGTGGAGCGCGCCGCCGCCCGCCGCCTGCTGCTCGATCGCTCCCTCGCCCAGCGCAGCTGGCTGGATGCGACCCTGGTGCGGATGAAGGATGCCGAGCTGGTGGAGCTGCGGGCACGGCTCGCCATCTGGGAGCAGGATTGGCGCGGTCTAGAAGGCTGGGTCAAGCGGATGCCCATGGCACTGCAGAAGGAGGATCGCTGGCGCTACTGGCTGGCACGCTCACTGGAGGTGCAGGGTCGGCAAAAACCGGCGCGGGAGCTCTATCTCGAGACCGCCAATCTGCGCGGCTTCTATGGCTTCATGGCGGCGCAGCGCACCGGTGTGCCCTATCGCATCAAGAACCAGAGCGTGGGGCACAAGGTGCCGGACTGGCGCACCGCCAGCAGCCGCTGGCCTTTCCTGGTGCGGGTGCGCGAGTTGCTGGCGATGAACGAGATCACGGCGGCGCGCTCTGAGTGGATCCACAACATGGATCGCAACCCCGTGGCCCAGCGCCTGGAGTTCGGTCATATCGCCCTCAACCAGGGCTGGCACGAGCTGGCGATCCTCTCCAGCATCCGGGCCGAGGCCTGGGATGCGATCGACTTGCGCTTCCCCTTGCCCCTCAAGCGCACCTTCTCCCAGATGGCGCAGGAGCGCACCATGAACACCAGCCTGCTCTACGCCATCTCCCGTCAGGAGAGCGCCCTCTATCCGCTGGCGCAGTCGCCGGTCGGGGCGCGTGGCCTGATGCAGCTGATGCCGGCCACCGCGAGGGAGACCGCCAGCAAGCTGGGAGTACCTTATCGCAACGAGCAGCAGCTGTTCGATCCCGCCATGAACATCCGCCTAGGCAGCGCCTACCTCAAGCGGCTGCTGGACGTCTATGACGGCAACCGGATCCTGGCGGCGGCGGCCTATAATGCGGGCCCCGGCAGGGTCAAGCGCTGGCGGGATCAGAGCACCAACAAGCCGATGGATGTCTGGGTGGAGAGCATCCCCTATAGAGAGACGCGCAACTACGTCCAGAACGTGCTCTCCTTCGATCTCATCTACCAGCACAAGCTGCAGCAGCCCCTGCGTTTCATGTCGGAACGCGAGCTCAATCACGCCTATTGAGAACCGAGGCAGTCGCGTCGGCGACTGCCTCCCATTCTTGCCTCAGAATGGTTATTATCCCTTAAGCTTTGTTACAAAAGGAAACCTGTCAGGTGATCGGGCGCCGCGTCTTGGTCTGACTGGTTCGATATAATGCCCGATCAACACAGACAGGCTTCCCCAACAAAGGAATTGAGAGTGGCAACGATCAAAGACGTATCTCAGCTGGCGAATGTGTCCATTTCGACGGTGTCGCGAGTCATCAACAACACGGCGCAGGTGGCACCCGAGAAGCGCGAGGCCGTGCTCGCAGCCATGAAGGAGCTGAGTTTTCGTCCAAACAGCTTCGCCCAGGCCCTGGTAAGCAAGCGTTCCAACTGCATCGGTGTCCTGGTTGGGGATCTCTGTGGTGGCCCCTTCTTCGCCCAGATGATGCGTGGCATCGAGAGCATGGTCGACAAGGCGAACAAGTTCACCATAGTGGTCTCCGGCAACCACGACGCGGCCCGGGAGCGTCACGCCATCCAGGCGCTGCTGCAACGCCAGTGCGACGCCCTGATCCTGCACAGCAAGGCGCTGCCGGACGAAGAGCTGAGCGAGCTGGCGTCGGGGTCCACCCCCATCGTCTTCATCAATCGCCAGGTGCCGGGCTGCGAGGAGCGCTGCGTCTGGCTCGACAACCAGGCGGGCATCACCACGGCCTGTCAGCACCTGCTGGACGCGGGACACAGCCGGATCGCCTTCATCACCTCGGATGACGAGGAGTTCGTGGATGGCCAGCAGCGGATGGCCGGCTATCGCGTCGCCCTGCAACGGGCCGGCATCGAGCTGGATCCTGCCCTCATCGGTCGCGCCTTCGCCGACGAGAAGGGGGGCTATGTGGCCATGAGCGAGCTGCTGGAGCGCGGTGTTCCCTTCACGGCCGTGCTGGGCTTCAACGATGCCATGGTGGCGGGGGCCATCTCCTGCCTGCTGGAGCGGGGCTACAAGATACCGCAGCAGGTCTCGGTGGTCGGCTTCGACGACATACCCTATGCCCGTTACATCTATCCCAAGCTCACCACGGTGCGCTACCCCATCGAGGAGATGGGAGAGCGGGCCGCCGAGCTGGCCTTGCGCCTGCTGGATCACAAGCCGGTAGAGGGCCTGGCGCTCAAGTTTGAAGCTGAACTGGTGCGTCGGGAGTCCGTGGCCTGAGTCATGAAGTTGGCCCCAAGCGGGCCAGCTTTTTCATCAAACGGTGAAAGCGCTTTCAGAAATCCTTTTCAACTGTGATCCGCTTCAAAGCTTTTTGACCGCGCTGCCACTAGGATAGGCCCACGAATTAGGAGCGTGCGCTCCCGATTTTCCCGCTGTGGGAGGTAACCGGTTCATCCGGCTATTTCCTTCGTTACTTTCGACGGTCATCATGGATGGCCGTTTTTTTTTGCCGAGATTTTGCCAATGACGACCGAACACGAGTATCAGACGGGAATAGTGGGAGCAGGCTGGCTGGGGTTGCCGCTGGCCAGGGCGTTGCAGGGGCAGGGTCAGTCCGTCGCCGTGACGGTCAGTTCCCTCGAGAAGGCGACCCGGTTGCGTGACGGGGGCATCGCGGCCTGGCCGCTGCTGCTGGCCCCGGACATGGCGGGCCCGCTGCCGTTTCGCTGCCGCGATCTGGTGATCTGCGTGCCCCCCAGCAAGACCGAAGACTACCCGGCGTCGGTGGCACGGCTGTGCCAGCTGGCCAGGGCGGCCGGCGCTGGCAAGGTGCTCTTTGTCAGCGCGACCTCGGTGTGGGCGCCAGGGCAGGGGGAGGATGAGATCCCGAGTCCGGCCAGCGCCAGGGGTGAGCGGATGCGGGCGGCGGAACTGGCTGTCCAGGAGGGAGGCTTTTCCTGCGCCATGGTGCTGCGCCCGGCCGGTCTGTACGGTCCGGACAGACACCCCGGGCGCTTCCTCGCGGGCAAGACGCTGGCGGGGGGAGGGCAGGCGGTGAACCTGGTGCATCTGGACGATGTTGTGGCGGCCTGCCAGCTGATGCTGGCGGCGGGGCAGGAGGGGGACGCCTATAACCTGAGTGCCCCGGTCCACCCACGCCGGGAGCAGCTCTATCCCTTCGCGAGCCGTCTGCTCGGACTGGCGCCCCCGCAGTTCATCGAGCCGGCGGGGGACTTTTCCCCCATCGAGGGAGAGCGCATCTCCCAGCAACTGGGTTTCGTCTACCGCTGGCCGGATCCGGCCCACTGGTTTGCCGCGCAGGCGTCATTGCAAGGCTGAGTCAGGATGGGTTTCAACCTGGTCTTCTTTGCATGTGGTTAGGCACGGGAGCCCCGCGCGGCGCGGGTCGGCTCGGCAATTGAGGTTTGCCAAGGGCGGGATCGCCCCCTATCATGCCGCCATCCATATAGAGAGAGCGGTAATGATGGAAGAGACAAAGCGTCATCCCGATGGGGAGCTGTTGCTGAGAACCCTGGCGATGCCAGCCGATACCAACCCCAATGGCGATATCTTCGGGGGGTGGATCATGTCCCAGATGGATATAGGTGGGGGCATCATGGCCAAGGAGTTGGCAAAAGGACGCATCTGTACCGTCTCGGTGGAGGGCATGACCTTCCACAGTCCGGTCAAGGTGGGCGACGTGGTGTGTTGCTATGGTCGCTGCCTGAAGGTCGGGCGCAGCTCCATGCGCCTCAAGCTGGAGGTCTGGGTCAAGCCGGTGCTGCGGGAGAATGAGGCCCAGCGTTACTGCGTGACGGAAGGGGTCTTTACCTACGTGGCCATCGACGATCAGGGCAAATCCCGTCCCGTTCCGGTCTGAACCTGCTCAGATGAGCCGGGCGTTGATGATGGATATTTCCTGCTCAAGCCCGGTTTTTTGCCGTATCATGCGTTCCAGCATCTCTTCCGAGCCGACGCACTGATCCGTGTCGAACAGGCAGAGATCGCACTGGGGATCCCGTCTGATCTGATAGACGGTGGAAAGCTCCACTTGATGACAGGTTCCTTGTTGATCATAAAATGTCACGCGGTACTGGTGCTGTCTCGCCATTGCGGGATCCCTCATGGATGAGTCGGGCCGGACACGAATAATGAGACTAGTCGGCGTCCATGGCCTCTGTGAGGATCATGGCGCCTTGCAGAGGCAGGTGATTGTTAGCCAATGAAAAATAGTTATCGGATTCTGGGGACGTCCCTGCTGACGCTGGGACTGGTTGGCTGTTTCGAGGTGCCGGATCAGGATCACCTGGTCACGGCGGCGGGCATAGTGCCCGGCGTTGATTGCCAGAAGCCCCCCCTAGTGGCGCTGGCCTCCACTGCCTTGCCCCGCGAGTTTGGCATCACCGTCTGGAATCTCTACAAGGGGCAGCGCAAGAACTGGCGCGAAGGGCTGGATGAATATGCCAAGTCCCAGGATCTGGTGCTGCTGCAGGAGTCTGCGACCCGGCCCGAGATGCTGCAATGGCTGCGTGCCGGCGACTTCCAGTGGCAGCAGTTGCAGGCGTTCACCCAGGGCGGCGTCTCCTTCGGTGTCATGACGGTGGCCAAGACGCCGCAGGCCTTCGTCTGTGGCGTGCGCTCCCCCGAGCCGCTGCTGCGCATCCCCAAGTCCGGTCTGGTGAGCCTCTACCCCTTGCAGGGGGATCCTGACGGCGTGCTGGTGGTCAACCTGCATGCGGTCAACTTCGAGCTGGGGATGGCCACCTTCCGCGAGCAGATCAACGATCTGACCGCCTTGATCCATCGCCATCAGGGCCCTGTCATCCTGGGGGGAGACTTCAACACCTGGAGTGACAAGCGCGAGTTCTGGCTGAACAAGCTGGTCGGCGAGCTCGGCCTGCAGGAGGCCATCCCCGTGCCCGACTTGCGCCGTACTGCCTTTGGCCGTCCGCTGGATCACCTCTACTACCGCAACCTGGACCTGGTGGAGGTGAGCTCACCGGCCACCGATGCCTCGGATCACAATCCCATCATGGCGCGGTTCGCGGCCCAGGCCATCACTCCCTGAGTCTGACGCCCAACAAGGGGGATTGGCTTCGGCTGGTGTATGCAGATAAAAAAATACCCCGCACTCGCGGGGTATTTTTTTATTCGGTGAGAAGCGATCAGCTGTTGTTCTTCACGAACAGGGTCAGCTCCTGCCCCGGCTTGAGGTAGTCGCTCTTGCCGAGCTGGTTCCAGCGCATCACGTCGTTGACGGCGACCTGGAAGCGGGCGGCGATGGAGGAGAGGGAATCCCCGCGACGCACCTGATAGACCATGGATTTGTTGCTGCCCTTGCCCTGCTTGGGCCAGACCACCAGCTTCATGCCCGGTTTCAGGGCTGACTTGGCGCTCAGGCCGTTCCACTTGGCCAGATCGGCGTGGGTCACCCCGTGGGCCTGGCTGATGCTCCACAGATTGTCACCCGAACGCACCTGATACTGGATC
The DNA here is from genome assembly GCF_965119515.1 of Aeromonas sp. Marseille-Q7275. Lineage (NCBI taxonomy): Bacteria > Pseudomonadati > Pseudomonadota > Gammaproteobacteria > Aeromonadales > Aeromonadaceae > Aeromonas > Aeromonas sp. Marseille-Q7275. Next base: position 55,062 of record NZ_CBCPLW010000009.1, on the reverse strand, counting down.
TTGCTGCCACTGCGGCTCGCCAGCTGCTGCGGTTTGCTCTGAACGGCCTGGCTTGCGCGTCCCCCGTTGGGGATTATCAGGCTCTGGCCACGGCGCAGATTGTTGCCGCGCAGGTTGTTGGCCAGCTTGAGCTGCTGCACGCTCACCCCGTGGTTCTGGGCGATGCGGGAGAGGGTATCGCCGCTGGTGACCTGATAGGAGCGCACGCCACGGGTACGTTCACGCTGGGGCAGATCGGCCAGGGCCAGCTCCAGGGTGTCGGCGTACTCGATGGGTACCAACAGGTTGTAGGGGCCTCGCGGCGAGGTCATGCCACGCTTGAGTGCCGGATTGAGGGCCTTGAGCTGGGAAGCGGAGACGCCTGCCAGCTGGGCCGCCACGTTCAGATCGATCTGGCCACCTGTGTTGATGGTCCGCAGCTGCGGCTTGTTGGCCAGCACCGGCAGGGTGACATTGTATTTGTCCGCATTGCGGATCATGTCGGCCATGGCCAGGATCTTGGGTACATACATCCGGGTCTCACGTGGCAGGTCCAGCGACCAGTAATCGGTCGGCCGACCGGCCTTCTGATTGCGGATGATGGCGTTGCGTACCCGGCCTTCGCCGGCATTGTAAGCGGCCAGGGTCTGCAGCCAGTCGCCGTCGAAGAAACGGTTCAGATACTCCAGGTAGTCCAGTGCGGCATTGGTGGACGCCAATACATCGCGGCGGCCGTCATACCAGTTGTCGTGGCGCAGGCCGAAGTTCTTGCCGGTCGCAGGCACGAACTGCCAAAGACCCACCGCATTGCTGCGGGAGCGGGCATTGGGATCGAACATGCTCTCGATCATGGGGATGGTAATAAGCTCCATTGGCAGCTCACGCCGTTCGATTTCCTCTACCATCAGATACAGGTAGGGCTCAGCCCGGCTGGCAATGGTCGCCATATGCTTATCATTACGCAGTAACCAATCACGCTGCTGGCGGACACGAGCATTTTCGTGCGAGTCCAGCTGCATATCATCGCTGATACGCACCCACAGGTTATCCGTGTCATCCAGCTCTTCAATCTGTTCATCGCCGAACAGGAAGCGTGCCGAATGTTTTTTGTATGTTTTCTTGCTGACTTGGGGGGATTTGATCGGCTCGATTGCCGTTACCGCCCGGTCATCCTGATGGCTCAGGTTTTGACAGCCGCTGAGAAACAGCGCCGCCAATAAGGCCGTTCGTAGCTTCATCTCGCTCAGGTCATCTCTTGAAAAACAGCTCGCATCATAAGGGGCAATGGCCCCCTGATCAAGGTTTGTTCAAAAAACGTCCTTCCAGCCCCTCAGCACGGTGAAGGTATCCTCTGGATTTTCCAAGCATTTAAGGGCGTATTTCTCAGCAGAAAATTTCACTGAGTCCTCATTGCAGCGCAGAAAAACATTGAAATGCCGCTCATCCCCCAGGCGTGAGGGGAGGCTCGGCAGGCCCTGCTGACGCAGCTTGCTGATCACCCCGATCCGGCGCTGGATCGCCAGATTGTCCGGCTCGACCGCATGGGCGAAACGCAGGTTGGAGAGGGTGTATTCATGGGCACAATAGAGGAGGGTGTCATCGGGCAGGGCCGCGAGCCGCTGCAGGGATCCATACATCTGGGCTGGGCTGCCTTCGAACAGGCGGCCGCAGCCGGCACTGAAGAGGGTGTCGCCACAAAACAGCATGCCATGGCCGTGATAGGCGATGTGGCCCAAGGTATGGCCGGGGATGTGGAGGACATCCAGGCTCAGGCCGTGCCAGTTGATCTGATCCCCGTCATCGAGCCACTGGCCGTGGTGATCCGGCATGGGATCATGCTTGGGGCCATAGAGGCGGGCATGGGGGAAATGGTGGAGCAGATCCGTGACGCCGCCCACATGGTCGCGATGATGGTGGGTCAGCAGGATGGCATCGAGCTCAAGCCCTAGGGTCTCGAGCCGCTCCAGCACGGGGGCCGCCTCGCCAGGATCCACGACCAGGCAGTGATTTTCGTGTCGGATCAACCAGATGTAATTGTCGCTGAAGGCGGGAACTGTGATGACGGTATACATGGGTCGGCTTCTCTTTGTGTTCTCTTTGTGGAAGGGATCTTATATAACAAGATGGCATTCGCACCCCGGATTGGTCCCATTATGCAGCTGGCACGTACCGAACAACAGATCGCGATCCCGACCAGCTGGTCGGCACTGCCCATGGGGGACTGGGTGGCGGCCGAGCTTCAGGAGCGGCTCGACAACTGGTGTCCTCATCTGTTTGGCTACCATCTGCTGAAAATTGGCGCCCTGAGCGCCGAGCTCTCCTGCGGCAGCTCCACCATTCGCCACCAGCTAGGTGTCGCACCCGGCGGGCGCCTGCTGGATATCAAGGGGGATCCCCTTGCCTTGCCGATCCGCACCGCCAGCGTGGATGCCTGCCTGCTCGCCCACTGCCTCGACTTTTCACCGGATCCCCACCAGGTGCTGCGCGAGGCTGAGCGGGTGCTGACCGATGACGGCTGGCTCATCGTCAGCGGCTACAACCCCACCAGCCTGGTCGGCCTGGGTCATTACCTCCCCTTCATGCGACAACACCTGCCCTGGTCGGCACGCATGTTCACCCCGGCCCGGGTGACCGACTGGTTGCAACTGCTGGGGTGCGAGGTGATGTTTGACGAGCGCTTCGGTTTCTCCTTCATGGGGAAGCAGAGCCGGATCGGCTGGTGGCGGGAGAGCCTGGGGCGGGATTACTGCAGGGCCTTTGCCTCTGTCTATGTGATAGCCGCCCGCAAGCGGCGTTTCCCCGTCACCCCGGTGCGCCGTCGCTGGCGCCTGCCGGAGTCGATGGCGGCGCCTGGCATGGCGCGCCAGGGCTGGTGACGAGGATGCCACGACAGACCGCTGGCTGTTCCCTTCATTGATAGAGACGCTTCGGCATCTCAGGGCTGGTAGCCCGTGTCTTCGGCGAGCTGCTTGCCGCTGGCGGCATCCCGGGCCAGCACGTCGCAGCGTTCGTTCTCCGGGTGACCGGAGTGGCCCTTGACCCAGAGCCATTCGATCTGGTGGCGCGCCACTTCCGCGTCCAGCGCCTGCCAGAGATCGACGTTCTTGACCGGTTGGCGGTTGGATGTCATCCAGCCTTTCTTCTTCCAGCCGATGATCCACTGGGTGATGCCCTGGCGCACATACTGGCTGTCTGTGGTCAGGCGAACCTGGCAGGGTTCGTTCAGGGTGCGCAGCCCCATGATGGCGGCCATCAGCTCCATCCGGTTGTTGGTGGTCAGCCGATAGCCCCCTGCCAACTCCTTGCGGTGCTTGCCATAGACCATGACGGCGCCATAGCCGCCGGGGCCCGGATTGCCGAGGCAGGAACCATCCGTATACAAATCAATCTTTTTTAGCATGTGTCTTGGGGTAAACTAGCGAATAAAACCGAAGTTTGACATGGATTCGATCATGAGCACACCCCAACTGAATCGCCAGATCATTCTGGATACTGAAACCACAGGCATGAACACGGCAGGCGGCCCCGTCTACCTCGGGCACCGCATCGTCGAGATCGGCTGTGTGGAGGTGATCAACCGCAAACTGACCGGCAACCATTTCCATGTCTACATCAAGCCGGATCGGCTGGTGGACCCCGAGGCCATCGCCGTGCACGGCATCACCGATGCCTTCCTGGCGGACAAGCCCTCCTTCAGCCAGATAGCCGACGACTTCATCGCCTTCATCCGCGGTGCCGAGATCATCGCCCACAACGCGCCCTTTGACGTGAGCTTCATGGACTATGAGTTCAGCAAGCTCGGCCTCGACTTCAAGACGGCGGACATCTGCGGCATCACGGATACCCTGGCGATGGCGCGGGACCTTTTCCCCGGCAAGCGCAACAACCTGGATGTGCTGTGCGATCGCTACGGCATCGACAACTCCCACCGTACCCTGCACGGGGCCTTGCTCGATGCGGAGATCCTGGCGGACGTCTACCTGCTGATGACGGGTGGCCAGACCAAGCTCAATCTGGCCAGCGAGAGCAACGAGAATGACAGCAACCAGGACACCGGGATCCGCCGGCTGGAGAGCAACCGCGCGCCCCTCAAGGTGGTGCGCGCCAGCGACGAGGTGGTCGCCGCCCATGAGGCCAGGCTGGATCTGGTTCAGAAGAAAGGGGGAGCCTGCCTGTGGCGGCAATGAGTTCGCTCTGGGGGGGCGTGCTGCTGCTGACCTCCCTCTCCGGCATGGCCAACGAGGTGTTTGCCCCCTCCGACATTCCGCTGCTCGACAACCGCTTTCGCATCGATTACGGGGTCAAGGAGATCACCTTCATCATCAAGCGCAAGCCGGGCACGCCGTCGGTGATCCTGGTGCGGCCGGATGGCAGCAAGCTCTATGTGGGCAAGGTCACGCCGCCGGATGTGGGCTGGCTGACGCAGCAGGATCAGGATCTCATCACGGTGCGCAACCCCATGCCGGGTCCCTGGCAGGCCATCGGCGAGGTGGACCCCGACAACAGGGTGCGCCTGCTCACCGATATCCGGCTCGAGAGCGAGCCGTTGCCGACCCGCCTCTATCAGGGGGAGCGGGTCAAGCTGCAAGCCAGGCTGCTGATCGACGGGGCAGCGCCGGGGGCGGACTACTACCTCTCCGATCTCGGCATGACGGTGAAGCTGCAGCAGTTCAACGATGCGGCCCAGAGCGGGGAACCCATCGTCGAGGAGACCCTCGGGCACTATCTGGATGATGGCAAGGGGCTCGACGAGGTGCCCGGGGATGGCGTCCTGACCGCCGAGGCGGTGCTGGACGTACCGGCAGGCAAGTATCGCGCCCTCTACAGCACCGGTAATCAGGTGTTCTCCCGTGCCGAGTCCCAGCAGGTGCTGCTCTTCCCCTGGCCGCTGAGCTACACCCTGGATGCCCCTTCCGGCGATACCGGGGCCAGGCTCTCCTTGCTCATCGATGCCGACGAGCTGGATCCGGCCTCAGTGGTGATCCAGGGCAAGGCCATCGACAGCGCAGGGGTCAGCATGGCCTTCAATGCGGTGGCAACCGAGCCCCGCCTTGGCGTCGATCTCTCCGCCCTCAAGGCGGCAGGCCAGTACAGGGTGGAGGCGACCCTGTTTGGCACCACCCGACTCGGCCGCGAGGTGCAACTGCAGCTGCCGGTCAAGTCGTTCACCATCATGCCGCCACCGGCGCCCACTCCTTCAGCGGCGTCTCCCACCTCGGCGGCGGTACCGGCCCAGGCCAGGTTTGAGGAGCGGGAGAGCCCGGTCTGGTTGCCCTGGGCCCTGGGAGGTGGCGGCCTGCTGCTGCTCCTGCTGGGGGCGGGTGGCTTCATACTGCTGCAAAAGCGCCGCACCCTGCACAAGGCGATGGCGGCCCAGAAGGCACAAAGCGAGGCCGCGACCCCGGCGGCGGAGCCCAAGCTGGATCTCAATCTGCCGGAGCAGTAGCCACGCTCAACGCAAAGAAGCCGCCCTGTGGGCGGCTTCTGCATGATGGCGAGGTGGCTGCTCGCTGGATCCCTGTTTCAGTGGGCGCCGATATAGACGTCCTTGTACTGTTCGCGGATCTCGAGGAACTTCTCGAGGTTGGTCAGCATCAGGTCCACCAGCAGGGGATCGAAGTGCTCTCCCTTCTCTGCCCTGATCAGCGCCAGCACCTCATCAAGTGGCCAGGCCTGCTTGTAGCAGCGATCCGACCCCAGGGCATCGAACACGTCCGCCAGCGCGACTATGCGCCCCTCCAGCGGGATGGCCTCTCCCTTTAGCCCGCGGGGGTAGCCGCTGCCGTTCCACTTCTCGTGATGGTTCCCGGCTATGGTGGCCCCTATCTGGAACAGCGCGAGATCGCTGCCGGAGAGCATGTCTTGCCCCAGCTGGGCGTGGGTCTTCATGATCTCCCACTCATCCGGGGTGAGTTTGCCCGGCTTGTGCAGGATGGCATCCGGGATCCCCACCTTGCCGATGTCGTGCAGGGGAGAGGCGCGCTTGATGAGCTCGCACCTGTCTTCGTTCATGCCCAGCAGCTGGCAGAACAGCTCGGTGTAGAGCGCCACCCGCTTGACGTGCAGGCCGGACTCCTTGGAGCGGCTCTCCACCAGCTCGCCGATGCGGTAGATGATCTCGCGCTGGTTGTCGCCGATGACCTCGTTGAGCCGGATGTTCTCCAGCGCCACTATGATGTTCTCGGTGAACAGGCTGAGCAGGCCGGTATCCATCTGGCTGAGGGGACGGGTGGTCTCGATGTGGAACAGCAGGTGGTGACGGGGGTTCTGGCAGTAGAGCACCAGCTGGTTGCCGTCGTAGACGTTGGCGCCCTTGTCCATGGCGCAGCGCAGTATGGCCGGCGCTTCACTGAGGCGCAGGGCCGGGCCGTCGCTGAGCAGGGGCTCCAGCACCTGATCCCGCACCTCGTAGGCCAGATGCTTCACATCATAGATCTGGGACTCTTCCAGGTTGAGCAGGGCGCTGAGCTGGGTCTGGGCCCCTTCGACGAACTGCCGCAGTGCCCGCTGCTCGAAGATCCCCTTGGAGGCCTCGATGACCTTCTCCAGCCCCTGGCGATTGCTCTCCAGGGTGCGAATGTCCCGGTAGGAGCGCAGGCTGGCGCGCAGCAGGGTGCGCAGCTTCTGGGAGGTGAGTTCTGTCTTGTCCTTGTAGTCGTTGATGTCGTAGTTGGTGACGACGTCATCTTCCGGCGCCTGACCGGGTTGGCCGGTGCGCAGCACTATGCGCACCATCTTGTTTTGCAGCTCGTCGCGCACGAACTTGACCACCTCCAGACCGGCGTGATCCGCTTCCATGACCACATCGAGCAGCAGCAGGGCGACATCCGGGGTGGTGGCGAGCAGGGACTTGGCCTCGGCGGCCGAATAGGCGTGCAGAAAATCGATGGGCTTGCCGTCGAACTCAAACTTGCTCAGGGTAATCTTGGTGATGCGATGCACCTCGGGCTCATCGTCCACTATCATCACCTTCCAGCCGGCGGGTCGCGGTGCTGTCTGGGGCAGCTCTTCATCGTCAATAATCAGGATTTGATCATCCATTACGCAATCCTGTTTGTGATCCTGTGCTTACCTTAACCGCTTCATTCAAGATAGGAAACGGATTGATATCCAAAATATGATCCAGCCGATCGCTCTTTCTGCCTCCGGGGTTGCCGGGCAGATGCCAGCATGAAAAACGCCTCCATTAAGGAGGCGTTTTGGCATTCATGGCATCAGGCTGCCCTGTGATAGGCCGACGCTTCAAACAGCGCCTTGTTGGCCACCAGGTCGATGGGGTCGAAGTCATCGACGTTGATGGTGCGCAGGCGGCTCTCTTCGGCACGGCGCAGCAGGTCGGCCTCGGTCTGGTTGATGACCCCCAGGGCCAGGCCGGCGTCCGCCACCTTGTCCAGCTGGGTGAAGGGACGCTTGCGACCCTCTGCCTTGCACACCTTGTCAAACAGCGGCTCGGCGGTCAGCACGTCATCGAGGGCCTGTTCCAGCAACCCGAAGGGGTTGCCCTCCTCGCGGGTGAGGTACTGCCCTTCGGCCAGACGGTCGCGGGTGGCACTCGGGGTCTGCAGCAGACGGGCCACCTGGCTGTCCAGCTTGTCGGAGGGACGCTTCATGTCGCGACCCAGCGGCAACACGATGACGCGCAGGGCCAGGCCAATCCAGCGATTCGGGAAGTTGCGCAGCAACTCGTCGATGGCTTCCTGGGCCTTGAACATGGCGTCTTGCAGCGCCCAGTGCAGCAGCGGCAGGTCGGCCTGCTGGCGCCCCTCGTCCTGATAGCGCTTGAGGGCGCTGGAGGCGAGATAGAGCTGGCTCAGCACGTCGCCGAGGCGGGCGGAGACCCGCTCCTTGCGCTTGAGCTCGCCACCCAGGGTGCCCATGGCCATGTCGGACAGGAACGCCAGGTTGGCACTGAGGCGCGACAGCTGCTGGTAGTAGCCCTTGGTCTGATCCTTGTAAGGAGCAGCAGCGAAGCGGGCGCCGGTCAGACCCAGCCAGAAGCTGCGCACCAGGTTGCTGATGGCAAAGCCGACGTGGCTGAACACCGCCTTGTCGAAATCCTTCAGCGCCTGCTCCTTGTCCGGGTGGCTGGCCGCCAGCATCTCCGGCAGCACGTAGGGGTGGCAGCGAATGGCACCCTGACCGTAGATGATCATGCTGCGGGTCAGGATGTTGGCACCCTCAACGGTCACCGCGATGGGCGCACCCTGGTAGCCGCGGGCCAGGTAGTTGTTCGGGCCCATGCAGATGGCCTTGCCGCCGTGGATGTCCATGGCATCTATGATGCACTTCTGGGCACGGTCGGTGAGGTGGAACTTGACGATGGCGGAGATGACGGACGGCTTCTCGCCGAGATCGATGCCGGTCACCGTCAGCTTGGCGGCGGCCCCCATGATGTAGGCGTTGCCCCCGAGGCGTGCCAGCGGCTCTTCAATGCCTTCCATCTTGCCGATGGGCAGCTTGAACTGGCGACGGATGCGGCTGTAGGCTCCGGTGGCCAGGGCCAGCATCTTGACGCCCCCTGTGCTGTTGGAGGGCAGGGTGATGCCGCGACCGACCGACAGACACTCCACCAGCATGCGCCAGCCCTGACCGGCCATGGCCGGGCCGCCGATGATGAAGTCCAGCGGCACGAACACATCGTTACCCCTGGTCGGCCCGTTCTGGAACGGCACGTTGAGGGGGAAGTGACGGCGGCCTATCTCGACGCCCTTGATGTCGGTGGGGATCAGGGCACAGGTGATGCCAAGCTCCTCTTCCTCACCCAGCAGGTGATCCGGGTCGCGCAGCTTGAAGGCCAGCCCCAGCACGGTGGCGATGGGGGCGAGCGTGATGTAGCGCTTGTTCCAGGTCAGGCGCATGCCGAGCACCTCTTCCCCTTCCCACTCGCCCTTGCAGACGACGCCGAAGTCGGGAATGGAGCCCGCATCCGAGCCCGCTTCCGGGCTGGTCAGGGCGAAGCAGGGGATCTCCTTGCCGACGGCCAGGCGCGGCAGGTAGTGGTCTTTCTGCTCTTCGGTGCCGTAGTGTTGCAGCAGCTCGCCCGGGCCCAGGGAGTTGGGCACGCCGACGGTGGAGGCGAGCACGGCGCTGGCGCCGCACAGTTTTTGCAGCACGCAGGACTGGGCGTAGGCGGAGAACTCCAGGCCACCGTACTTCTTCTTGATGATCATGGCGAAGAACTTGTGGTCCTTCAGGTATTGCCACACCTCGGGGGAGAGATCGGCCCGCTCGTGGGTCACTTCCCAGTCGTTGACCATGCGGCACACGTCTTCAACCGGGCCGTCCATGAAGGCCTGCTCTTCGGCGGAGAGGGTGCTGACCGGGATGGCGTGCAGCTTCTTCCAGTTCGGATTGCCGGCAAAGAGATCCGCTTCCCACCAGGTGGTGCCCGCCTCTATGGCTTCCTTCTCGGTGCGGGACATCTCCGGCATGATGGATTTGTAGATCTTGAACAGGGGTTTGGTCAGCTGGTTGCGACGAAACTCCACCAGGTTGAGCGGGATGGCGATCACCGCGAACAGCACCCACACCAGCAGGGGCACATGGCCATAGAGGGCGCCGGCGACCAGGGCGGCGGCCGTGGCAAGCGTGGAGGTAAACAGTGACGCCCGGCGGTAAGCCATGGCGCCGATCACCAGGATCACCCCGAACAGAGTGAGGGTCGTCGTCATTTTTCGCTCCTTGCATGAGTTGCCGAAGTTGGGAAACGTGGGTTAACTGATCCAGAGGTCTGACCTGTTGGATATGGCCCCTGTTGTAATTCATGTGCACAAAATTATCAAGATGTTTACAAGCTCGTTACCTTGACACCGTGATCGGCCTAACGTAGCGGGGCCGCATCTTGGCGGGCGGGGGGGCGACGATTGGCTTGGCTTGTGCGACAATGCAGAACCCTATGTTGGACGATACAAAGAGACATCAGACGCCATGTACCAAGAACTTATCCGCAATGAATTGACCGAAGCTGCCGGCGTGCTCCAGGCCTTTCTGGCCGATGAGCAAAATCTGAAGAACATAGAGGCGGCTGCCAAACTGCTGGCTGACTCTTTCAAGGAGGAGGGCAAGGTGCTCTCCTGCGGCAACGGCGGCTCCCACTGCGACGCCATGCACTTTGCCGAAGAGCTGACCGGCCGCTATCGCGAGAACCGCCCTGGCTATGCCGGCATCGCCATTTCCGATCCCAGCCACCTCTCCTGCGTCTCCAACGACTTCGGCTATGACTATGTCTTCTCCCGCTACGTGGAAGCGGTCGGCCGCCGTGGCGACGTGCTGCTCGGCATCTCCACCAGCGGCAATTCCGGCAATATCCTCAAAGCCATCGAGGCTGCCCGCGCCAAGGGCATGAAAGTGATCGCCCTGACCGGCAAGGACGGTGGCAAGATGGCGGGCCTGGCCGATGTCGAGATCCGGGTGCCGCACTTCGGCTATGCCGACCGCATCCAGGAAGTGCACATCAAGGTCATTCACATCCTGATCCAGCTGGTCGAAAAAGAGATGGCCAAGTAATCAGAGAAGGCGGGTGAGGCAGCCGGGGGGGCAAATGACCGATCCTGGCGCCTCGCATCCAGCTTGAGTTCGCTGATTGACGCAGAGATGATCAATTAATTCAGGGAGTGGACTGGACATGTGCGAACTGCTCGGCATGAGCGCCAATGTGCCGACCGACATCTGCTTCAGCTTTACCGGGCTGATGCTGCGGGGCGGCAAGACGGGCCCCCACAAGGATGGCTGGGGGATCACCTTCTACGAGGGGCGGGGTTTTCGCACCTTCAAGGATCCCGAACCCAGTGCCCAGTCACCCATCGCCAAGCTGGTGCAGGCGCTGCCCATCAAGAGCCGCGCCGTGGTCAGTCATATCCGGCAGGCCAACCGGGGGTGCGTGTCGCTGGAGAACACCCACCCCTTCACCCGCGAGCTGTGGGGACGCTACTGGACCTTTGCCCACAACGGCCAGCTGACCGGCTACAAGGGGTTGCGGACCGGGCGCCACCGTCCAGTGGGGGACACCGACAGCGAGCACGCCTTCTGTTGGCTGCTCGACAGGCTGGAGCAGAAATACCCCAAGCGTCCGGCGAACTTCCCCGCCATGTTCCGCTATCTCGCGACCCTGTGCGACGAGCTGCGCGGACTCGGGGTATTCAACATGTTGCTGTCGGACGGGGAGTTCGTGATGACCTATTGCAGCAACAACCTCTACTGGCTGACCCGCAGGGCCCCCTTTGGCGAGGCCCGTCTGCTGGATGAAGACGTGGCCATCGACTTCCAGAGCGAGACCACCCCGAATGACGTGGTGACGCTGATAGCCACCCGCCCGCTCACCGGCAATGAGAGCTGGGTGAAGATGGCGCCCGGGGAGTTCTGCCTGTTCAGGCTGGGTGAGCTGGAATACGGCAATGCAGCCAGGCTGCTGACCCGCCAATAAAAAAATACCAGGGTAGAATCCTACCCTGGTTCTTCGCAGCAGCCATACAGGCAAAAGGGATGAGAGAGGTGTTGCTGAGCCGCATCATTCTCATGGCCTGCATTGTTATGTCATTGTTAATTTTTTGACAACATTTATCTCTTTCCTGCCTGGGACTGCGTGTTGATAACTTGAACTGGCTCACATTCTGATGGCGGCAAGCCGCTTCAACCGACTCTTGTCGCAGCGCGGGTGACAGCCGGTGTGCGGGTCGGCTATATTGTGGTCTGTTTGAATACCATCATAGGGAAGAGAAGATGGAGTGGCTGGATCAGAAAGTGCTGCGACAACTGGCAGATGACATAGGTCATGACATGATGCCGGTCGTCATCTCGGTGTTCGTCGAAGAGGTGGGCGGGCAGCTCGCCCAGCTCAGGCCGCTCTTTGATCAGCGGGACTGGACCGCCCTGGCCCGCCTCGCCCACAGCATGAAGTCCTCCTGTGGCAGTTACGGTGCCGAGCCCAGCTATCAGCAGGTGATGGCGCTGGAGCTTGCCTGTCGCCGGGAGGATGTGGAGGAGGCCGCTCGCCTGCTCGAACAGCTCGAGCACTCCCTGCCGCAGGTCTTCTCCCATCTGGCCCAGTATCACTAGGTCGCAATGGCGGATTAGCCCGCCTTGTCACGCTCTGCGTACCAGCTCAGTATCACCGCATCCAGCGCCTGTCGAAGCTTGAGGCGATCGTGGCGATGGGGCAGGGCCGCCTCACCCAGACTGGCCTGAACCAGGCAATGCTGCAGCTCGGGAGCGCCATGGCCTTCGGGGGCCAGGATGGCATCTATCCGGCCCTGACCGATCCGCTCTTCCAGCCAGCGATGCTGGTGGGACAGCGTCAGCTTGCCAGCCGGCCCGTTTTCGGCCACCAGATTGCTGATGAAGACGACGATGGCGCCGCTGCCGCGGATCGCCTCGGCGACCTCGCTCAGCAACAGGGGCGGCATGATGGAGGTGAGGAAGCTGCCTGGCCCCAGAATGATCATGTCGGCCTGGCTCAGGGCGTCGATCGCCTCGCGGGTGGCGGGTACGACCGGGTTCAGGCTCAGGGCCCGTGGCGGCGTGGTGAGCTGATCGATGGAGACTTCCCCCAGGATCTGATCGCCACAGACGGTGTGGGCACACAGATCCGTGGGGTGCTCGGACATGGGTAGCAGGCTGGGCGCTATGTGCAACATGTCGCTAATGAGCCGGATGGCATCCAGGGGGCGGACACAGAGGTTGTCGAGGGCCAGCAGCATCAGGTTGCCGAGGTTGTGACCCGCCAGCTCGCCGCGACCCGTGAAGCGGTATTCGAACAGCTGGCTGCCGATGCTGGGCTCGGTCACCAGCTGATTGAGGCAGTTGCGCAGATCTCCCCAGGCGATGCACTCCTGGCTCTTGCGCAGGCGCCCGGTGGAGCCGCCATCATCCGTCGTGGTGACGATACCGGTCAGCCGAGTGCCTAAAAACGAGAGGGAAGAGAGCACCCGACCCATGCCGTGACCACCGCCGATGGCGACGACCCGGTCAAAGTCATTGATATTTTTCTGCCACATGCAGTCATCCTGTGGGAGGCCAGTGCGCATCAGTTTAGTCCGCCTGGCCAGGTAATTGTTTGATAAAGGTATGATTTTTGCTTGATGACCCGGCATCACATACCACTAGGAGATGGTGTTGAACTTCCTGACGGCTCACTCTCTTGCCGAGACGACCCCGCTGGCCGCCCAACAGATAGCTGAACGGTTGCTCGCTCAATCACCTCATTCCCCGTCGTTGTTGCTGGTCTATTTTACCCAAGCACACGATGCCGCGGTACTGCGCCGTGCGCTCAAGGCCCGCTTTCCCCAAACCCGGCTCATCGGGTGCAGCTCCTGTGGCGGTATCCTGACCCAGGCTGGCCATCATGGCCGGCTGGGCTGGAGTCTGGCAGTGGCGGCCCTCTATGACGACAAGGGAGCCTATGGCGTGGCCGGTCAGGCAGGGGACGAGCTGGATGTGCGCCAGCTGCTGCGCCGCGCCATCGCCGATGGCGGGCGTCCCGGCGAGTTGCCGCAACTCATCCTGCTGCACACCAGCCCCGGGCAGGAAGAGGCTGTGCTGGCGGGCATAGATGCCGAGTTCGGGGCGACGGTTCCCGTCGTCGGCGGGTCGGCGGCGGACGACGGTGTCGCCGGCGAGTGGCAGCTGTGCTGGGATGAGGGGGAGGGGCGCCAGGGCTGCGTGGTGGCGGTGCTCTATCCCGATTGCCAGCTGGCCTTCCAGTTCCACTCGGGTTATGTGCCCACCGAGCGCCATGGCATCATTACCGCGCTGGATGGCCGCGAGGTGCTGACCATAGACAATGAACCTGCGGCCCGGGTCTATGCCCGCTGGACGGAGCGCCAGCTCCCCTGGGCAGTGGGTCCCATTCTGCGGGAGACGACCCTCTCCCCGCTGGCCCGCCAGGTCGGAACCCTGGATGAGATGCCTTATTACAAGCTCTCCCACCCCGAGGCGGTGACGGAGCGGGAAGGGTTGCGCCTCTTTACCGAAACCCGGTTGGGGGAGCGCCTGCAACTCATGTACAGCAGTCAGGAGGGCCTGCTTCAGCGCAGCCTGAATGCGGTACGCATCGAACCCGAATATGGCATGGCGGGGAACCTGCAGCCTATCGGCGCCCTGGTGGTGTTCTGCGCGGGCTGCCGTCTGGCGCTGGGAGACGCGCTCGGCGATGTCGTCGGCCATTTCAGCCAACGGCTGGGGGAGATTCCCTTTATCACGCCATTTACCTTCGGCGAGCAGGGGCGATTGCCCCACGGTGAGCTGGCGCATGGCAACCTCATGGTATCGAGCGTAATCTTCCTCGAGAGCTGACAAGGTGCTGGACACAAGATGATAGGCAATAGCGAACTCGAGACCCTGGGCGACAAGCTGCAAACCACGCTGGTGGAGCTGATGCGTTGCCGGGAGCGGGAGGCCAGATACCGTCAGGAGTCACAGGCCCTGCTGTGCGGGGTGGCGACGCTGGCACAGGCCAAGAGCCTGGAGCAGGTGCTGGATAGCCTCATTCTGGCGCTCAAGCCCTTCATCGGCTTCGAACAGGCTGACGTGGTTGCCTGGGATGGGGGGCGGGGTAGCACCCATCTGAGCACCCAACCCGGGGAGGTCGGTCGCACCTGGCCGCTGACGCCGCTCTTCTCCCGCGCCATCGCAGGTGAAACCCTGGTCATCTATGATCCGGCCCAGTTGCCCGAGCTGGCCTCCCTGGCGGGGGCGGCGGGCTGGGCCAGCGTCATGATGACGGGGTTGCAGGCGCCGGGCTTCTCGGGGGTGCTCATCTGCCGGCACAGTGCCGCGGGCACCTTCGATCTCCAGAGCAAGGCGGCGATGCAGCGTTGTCGCCCGCTCATCTCCCAGGCGCTGGTCAACATCGCCTATCGGGCGCGCCTGCAGGAGCAGGTCGACCTCAAGACCCTGGCGCTGCAAGCGAGCGAGCAACGCTTTCGCAGCTTTGCCGCCATGGCGTCCGACTGGTTCTGGGAGACGGATCCCGAGCACAGGCTGAGCTATGTCTCCGCCCCCGGCTATCAGGGGGAGGCTCTGGTTCGCCAGGCGGGGCGCAGCCTCTATGACTTTGCCCACGACAAGGAGGATCCCGCCTGGTGCAAGTATCAGCACCAGATAGCGCGCCATCTGCCGGTGCGGGCGATGCGCGCCCAGGTGACGCTGGTGAGCGGCCCCTGCTGGATGGAGATCAATGCCGAGCCCTGCCATGACGCCAGCGGTACCTTCATCGGTTATCGGGGCACGGCGCGGGAGATTGGCAGCCAGATCCGCCGCGAGCAGGAGCTGGCGCGGGCGCGGGATGAGGCCGAAAGTGCCAACCGCGCCAAGTCCCAGTTCCTGGCCATGATGACCCACGAGATCCGCTCCCCCATGAATGCGGTGCTGGGGATGCTGGATCTGCTGCAACATGGCCGGCTCGAGACCCCGCAACAGACCCTGCTCGGTCACGCCACCCACTCTGCCCATCTGCTGCAGACCATCATCGACGATGTGCTCGACTTCTCGAAGATTGAATCCCATACCCTGGCCCTGCACTGCGAGCCCTTCCAACCCGCCGAGCTGTGCCGGGCCCTGGTGGAGCCGCTGCAGGCGCAGGCCTGCGCCAAGGGCATAGCGCTGCATTGGCAGCTGGATGAGCAAGTGCCATCTCATCTGCAGGGGGACGCGGTCCGCCTGTCCCAGGTGATCGGCAACCTGCTCGGCAATGCGGTGAAATTTACCGCCGCCGGTAGCGTGCGGCTCGCGCTGGAATGGCAGGATGAACGGCTGAGGGTGTCGGTCAGCGACACCGGGATCGGCATATCCCCCGAGGATCAGGCGCTGCTGTTCGAGCCGTTCTATCAGGTCGACAGCTCGGCCACCCGTCGCTTCTCCGGCTCCGGGCTTGGGCTCGCCATCTGCCGGCGGCTGGTGCAACTCATGGGGGGGGAGATCCGCCTGCAGAGCACCCCCGGGCAGGGCAGCTGCTTCTGGTTCGAGTTGCCCGGGATGGCCTCACCTTGCATCGCGTCGACCAGCCCCGCCATCGAGGGGCTCTCCATGCTGGATCTGGATGTGCTGGTGGTGGAGGACAGCCCGGTCAATCAGCTGGTGGTGTCACTCATGCTGCAAAAGCTGGTGTGCCGGGTGAGGCTTGCAAGCAATGGCCTGGAGGCGCTGGCCCAGGTCGGCGAGCGGCGACCGGATCTCATCCTGATGGATATGCGGATGCCGCAGATGGATGGGCTGGAGGCCACCCGCCGTTTGCGTGCCATGGGGTGCGAGGTTCCCATAGTGGCGCTGACGGCCAATGCCATGACGGAGGACAGGGCGCGTTGTCTGGCCCAGGGGATGAACGATTTTCTGGCCAAGCCCATCAGCCTGGCCCGGCTGCGCAGCTGTTTGCTGCGCCATTGCCGGCTTCCGTAGCCCGATTTTGGGTAAAAAAAATGGTCAACCTGGTGGTTGACCAATTCTTCAGCAAATACTGAAGAGAGCACGGGATAAATCGGGTTGTACGGTCTTATATGAAAAAGTCGTGCCAACTTTTCATGACCTGTTATTTGCGGCTGGTAGCGGAGTTATCTGTTGTTATCGCCACCGGTGATTGCAAATTGCGAATTCCGCCTTTTCATTGTAAGAATTTCCGGTCAGGATATTCGCGTTTTGCAAATCACGTATTGACTCACTCTCTGACTCACTGTGCGATCAGTCGGCGCAGGAACTGGCGCGCCGCTTCACTGTTCTGTTTGGCAATCAACATCTGTTTCTCATAGATCGGCATGGGCAGGATTTCGAGCCAGCGCTGACAGAGCCAGGCCGCGTCGTCGAACTGCTTGTCCGGGTAGAGCTCATCCAGTTCCGGATATTGTTCAAATACTTCCTGCAATCTGCTGACCAGCTGCTTGTCGCTGAAGTCCGAGTGCGCGCTCGGCCAGTTGGGCAGGGTTTCCACCTGAGCGTGGCGCAATCCGGATTCATCCGTTTCCAGCTCATGAATGCAGAATCGTTCCAGACCGAGCACTGTGACCCCGAGCAGTCCATCGTTGAGGGTATAGAAATCAGTCACCTTGACGCGAGTGCCGACCGGCAGTATGCGTCCGCAGGTGCCCGTGCTGGTGGTCTCTTCCATCACGATGCCAAAGCCGCGATCTTCGATGAAGGACTCCTTGAGCATCTGCAGGTGGCGAGGCTCAAACAGACGCAAGGGGAGTTTCCCGCCCGGCAGTATGTGTGAGGGCAAGGGGAACAGTGCCAAGTGTTGAAGTTTCATGTTCCATCCTCCGATAAGTTGCATCTGGATATGACAATGCAGTGACTGTGCCAGAGCTCGGGGAAAATGGAGGAACGGCAGGAAAATGATGCCGATAATTTAAATATCCATTAGTAATCAAGCTATTAAGATTTGATTCAAGGGCAGGGAGAGGATAGCTCAGGAAGGGATTCAGGTGGCTTTGCAGGGGCTCGTACATGCCCCATCTGCAGAATGGGGCTGCGTTCGCATAATGCAAATGATTCCTCTGCAAAATGGGTATCTGCCGTCCATCTTAAGCGGCACTCTCTCTCGGGCGTGATGGCAGAGGGGGCTATGCGACGGATTCGGTGGGCTGACTGAGCCCTTCCAGCATCAGGGCGGCAATCTCGTCGTACATCTGTGACCAGGCATCGGAGAGCGCCGGCGTGAAATGCTCTCCCAGCCGTCGTGCCAGCACCAGGGTCAATGCCTGTTTCAACAGGTCGAACTGGTGTGACTGCACCTTGAATTTTTGATGCCGCCTGCCGAGATCCCGGATGATGAAGCTCAAGGCATCCAGCTGCTCCAGGCTGGTGATCACGGTGTTCAGGGTATCCGATACCTTGGCGACCGGCATTCCCGCAGGATCGGGAAAGAGGTCGATCAATTCAGGCGAGAGCCGAAACAGCTCCTCATATACCTCCTGGACATAGGTGTTGTTCAGGGCGGTGACCCTGCCCCAGGCCCTCTGTACCAGCTCGATCTGTTCGGATGTCATGCCCTGTGCCCTCCATGTGCCGTCTCCTGAACATAATAATTCATTTTCTCAATAAGATGCGGGGTCTGTGACGTTATGTGAGGCGAGGGAGGCAGCCAGCAAAAGGCCCCGGGATGACGGGGCCCTGGCTGACATGGGAAGGGGCAGGTAACGGGAGCCTAGTTGCGCTGCTCCAGGTACATGACGGCGGCTTCCACCCGGCTCTGGGCCTCGAGCTTTTTCAGCAGGCTCTTGACGTGCACCTTGACGGTGCCTTCCGAGATGTGGAGCACGGAGGCGACCTGTTTGTTGGAGAGACCCTTGGCAATCTCGCGCATGATCTGCATCTCGCGGCGGGTCAAGCTTTCCAGCTTCTGCTGCAGGTGATCCAGCTCGTAGATGTTCTCGAGGTAGGGGCGCAGCGGCTCGCTCAGGATCTGCTTGCCGGTCATGACATCGGCCAGCTGGCCCAGCAGCATGTCGGGCTCGGTGTCCTTGAGCAGGTAACCATCGGCGCCGGCCTTGAGCAGGGCAACCACGTCCTGGCGGGCGTCGGAGACGGTCAGGATCACCACCCGGGAGGTGACCTCTTCGGCGCGCAGGGCCTTGAGGGTATCGAGGCCGGACAAGCCCTTCATGTTGAGATCGAGCAGGATGAGGTCCGGCTCCGACTCCTTGGCCATGGCCACGGCGTCAGTGCCGTTAGAAGCCTCGCCTATCACTTCGATGTTATCTTCCAGCTCCAGCAGTTGCACAATGCCTTTGCGCATCAGGGGATGGTCATCTACGACCAGAACACTATATTTCATCTCGTCCATCAGGCGTCTCTTGTTAGGCTGGTGGGAAAGGTCAGGTGTACACGGGTGCCCCCGGAGGGCGGCTCGCTGATGGTCAACTGACCGTGCAACTTGCTGGCACGCTCGTTCATGATGCTGAGACCGTAGTGATTCACCGCCGAGCTTGCGCCCCCTATTCCGACACCATCATCTGCAATCTGAACCTGGATGTTACCATCAGCCAGGGTCTCACAGCTAACGTCAATGCGCTGGGCGCAGGCATGTTTGATGGCATTGAGCACTGCCTCACGGATCAGTTGCAGGATGTGAATGTGTTGCCCCGCCTCGAGATCCGTGTCGGTCAGTCCGTATTGGAGCCTGATCTCGGCCCGGGTCTGGGGCTTGAGCTGCTCCAGCATGACACCGATGGCTTCGCCGAGGTTGGCGTCGCCAATGCTGAGGCGGAAGGTGCCGAGCAGCTCGCGCAACTGGGTATAGGCATTGCTGAGCCCTTCGTCTATCTGCTCCATGGCGGCCTTGGCCTTGCCATTATCCCCCTTGGCGACGGAGCGCTTGAGCAGGGTGGACTGGATCTTGAGGTAGGAGAGCGCCTGCGCCAGCGAGTCGTGCAGCTCGCGGGCGATGACGGCCCGCTCCTCCATCAAGAGCAGGCGCTGGTGTTGCAGTAGGGTCTGATCCTTGTGCAGCACCTGGGCCAGCAACATGGAGAAGTTCTTCATCAGCCGCTCGTCGATGGGGTGTGCGCTGATCATGTCGAGCCTACCGTACTCCTCCTCATCCATCTGCAGATAGAAGCTCACCACGGCCTCCAGATCGCCCGGCCAGCCGGTGCGCCCGGTGATGTAGACCGGCATGGCGTTGTGCTCGAAGCGGGTCAGGCGGATATGGTCGATGTGCTGATGGGCGGCGGCCCGCTCCAGCAATTTCTGCAGGGTGCGCCGGCTCAGTGGCGCCGCGTGCAGCTTCTGGGCGGTGGAATAGAGGAAGGAGAGGGTGTCGTTCGCCTGCTGCAGCTTGGCGGTTTTCTCTTCCACCTTGCTCTCCAGCTCCCGATAGAGCTTGCCGAGCTCGTCCGCCATGGTGGCGAAGGCGCCGGACAGTTCCCCCAATTCGTTTTCGCAGTGGGGGGGCAGGGTCAGGTCGAACTCCTGGCGCTGGATCTGGCGGGCGCAATGGACCAGCTGATTGAGGGGGGCCACCACCTGCTGGCGAGTGAAACGCACCGTGAACCAGGCGATGGTGATGATGGCGAGCAAGCCCAGCCCCTCCGCCAGGGCCAGCATGCGCACCTTGAACTCCACGTGATACTGCATCTGGTTGACGAAGTCATCGATGGCGGCGACGAACTGTTCCGTGTTGTCGGTGTAGCGGCTGGGGGTGGCGTTCTCGATGTGCTCGCGCATCATCTGCCATTGCAGCAGCACCTCGCCATAGGTGCGGCGCAGGGAGGCGGGGGTGATCCAGCGCTGGGTCTCCTGCAACTCGGAGGCGTGGAGTGTCTGCTCGAACTGGTCGAGCCGGCCGAGGACGGCCTGATCCTTCTCGATCTCGTAGGCCATGCGATAGGCCTGCATCCGCAATGAGCCCGACAGGTTGATCGCCTTGGCGTCGGGTACCGAGTAGAAGAGAGTGACCATGGCCACCACGGCGATCAGGCTGGCCATGAACAGGATCAGCACCATGGAGCGGCCGATGGCGCTGCTGACCGAGTGTACTTTGAACCACTTTCCCATGCCGATTGGCTTCCTTCAGATCAGACAAAGACCCCACAAAGTAGCATGGGAGTGTACTCCAACATGTGCTAGCATCGAAAAACTAGATGAACTCCGAGCGTTTTTGCCTAAGTCATTGAGATAGGGGGAAAACGCCGTCAGCCGTCGTTCGAGCTGAAAGGGTCAGGAAAGAAATGCCCTGGCCTCCCGTATTTGGAAAGGTGTTTATGTTGCCACTTGAAGATGGTTTTTCCCGTCGTTTTTACTATTTGCGCCTGTCGATTACCGATGTGTGCAATTTCCGTTGTACCTACTGTTTGCCGGACGGTTATCGCCCCCCGGATGGAAACAAGGAGGGGCGTAAGTCGTTTCTCTCCTTGGAGGAGATCCGCCGCATCGTCTCGGGCTTCGCCGCCATGGGTACCCGCAAGGTGCGCCTGACCGGGGGAGAGCCCTCCCTGCGCCGTGACTTCACCGCCATCATAGAGACGGTGGCCAATACCCCCGGTATCGAGAAGGTGGCCATGACCACCAATGGCTACCGCTTGAAGGAGCGTGCCCAGGAGTGGTTCGATGCCGGGCTCAATGCCCTCAATGTCAGTGTCGACAGCCTGGATCCACGCCAGTTTCACCAGATCACCGGCGAGAACAAGCTGGCGGAGGTGATGGAGGGAATAGAGGCGGCACTGGCCGCCGGCTTCAAGTCGGTGAAGATCAATGCGGTGCTGCTCAAGGGGCTCAACGACCAGCAACTGGATCAGTTTCTGGCCTGGATCAGGCACAAGCCCATCGAGCTGCGCTTCATCGAGCTGATGCAGACCGGGGAGATGGACAACCTGTTTCGCGACCACCACACCAGCGGCGAGCTCATCAAGGCGCAACTGCTTGGCAATGGCTGGGTCCAGCAATTGCGCGCGGTGGACGACGGCCCGGCCCAGGTGTTCATGCACCCCGAATCACAGGGGGGCGTCGGGCTCATCATGCCCTACAGCAAGGACTTCTGCGCCGGTTGCAATCGGCTGAGAGTCTCCTCCGTGGGCAAGCTGCACCTCTGTCTGTTCGGTGACAACGGGGTGGAGCTGCGGGATCTGCTCAGTGACGACAGTCAGCAGGAGGCCCTGCAACAGCGGATCCGCCAGGCGCTCTCCGGCAAGGCCGCCACCCATCGTCTGCACGAGGGCAATGCCGGCATGACCCCCCATCTCGCCTCCATCGGCGGCTGAGTGCCGGCCGTCAGAGCGAAATAGCCATCGATTAATACGCAATCCTCACATAGGGGTAATTTACCTTGCCCCTCTGCTGCCTTATTGCGCCAAGGGTTTGATCCAGCGCAATAATCCCCCCTGTTTATCTCCCTGGTGGTATATCACTGGACTTGTGAGAGTCGCAATATACACCCACGCTTATAATTGGTATTGAAAATGCCAGTCACTGGTTCCGCGCTCGAATTCTGTCCTGTGAAGAGGAATTGATATGCCTGATGGGGTCAATCTGTCCCGCCGCAGTCTGTTTCGAGGACGACTGAGCGCGCCCAGACCCGAGGTGCAGCTGCCCTGGTCCGTCTCCTGGGCCGACTTCGTGGCCGATTGCACCCGGTGTGGCGACTGCCTGACGGCCTGCCCGGAGCAGATCCTGATCAAGGGGGACGGCGGCTTCCCGACGGTGGACTTCCAGCGTGGCGAGTGCACCTTCTGTGGCGAATGCGTCAGCGCCTGCCAGGCACCTGTGTTCAGGCCGACGACCCAGGCGCCCTGGGACTATGTGGCTCACATCGAAGCCGGTTGCCTGGCCAGTGCCCAGGTCTTCTGCCAGCGCTGTCAGGACAGCTGCGAGCAGCAGGCCATCCGTTTTTCTCCTCAGCTGGGGCGAGTACCCACCCCCAGCATCCATACCGAGTCGTGCAATGGCTGTGGTGCCTGCGTGGCGGATTGTCCGGTCGGCAGTATCAGGGTGGGTGCCCCCCATGAGGGATCTGCCACATGAAGCAAGGGATGAGCAAGTTGGAAAACAACCATATGACCCGAGAAGAGTTCCATGTATCCAGCCTGGTGGTACTGACCCAGCCCCCCTTGCGCCACCGGCTCGCAGAGCAGATTGCGGCCCTGGACGGAGCCGAGATCCATGCCGTCAGCGACGAAGGCAAGCTGGTGGTGACCCTGGAAGGGCCCAGCCAGCGCCCCATCATGGCGGCCATCGATGCGATCAATGCCATGCCGGGCGTGCTCTCCGCCGCCCTGATCTACCACCAGTTTGATGAAGTCGAAGCCGAGGGCAGGGAATAGCGCCACGAGGCTGGGCCGCGCGGTTCGCGATGCCCGATGTATAGCAATAAAGCGCCATGACGCTGAGCCAGCGCGGCTCGTGACAATGGCTGTCATTGATGTGATTAAGCAATGCGAGGATATGTCATGAAGCTGAGTCGACGCGACTTTATGAAGGCCAATGCGGTGGCGGCAGCCGCTGCCGTGGCCGGAGTCAGTGCCCCCACCCTGGCGGCGAACCTTATTACCAGCACCGACAAGACTGCCATCACCTGGGACAAGGCGCCCTGCCGCTTCTGCGGCACCGGCTGCTCCGTGCTGGTGGGCTCCCAGGCCGGCCGCGTCGTGGCGACCCAGGGCGATCCCGATGCGCCGGTCAACCGTGGCCTCAACTGCATCAAGGGCTACTTCCTCTCCAAGATCATGTACGGCGAGGATCGCCTGACCCAGCCCATGCTGCGCATGACCAATGGCAAGTTCGACAAGAATGGCGACTTCGCCCCCATCAGCTGGGATCAGGCGTTCGACATCATGGCCGAGAAGTTCAAGGCCACCCTTAAAGAGAAGGGACCGACCGCGGTGGGCATGTTCGGCTCCGGCCAATGGACCGTCTGGGAAGGCTATGCCGCCGCCAAGCTGATGAAGGCGGGCCTGCGCACCAACAACCTGGATCCCAACGCCCGTCACTGCATGGCCTCCGCCGTGGTCGGTTTCATGCGTACCTTCGGCATGGATGAGCCCATGGGCTGCTACGACGACATCGAGCAGGCCGACGCCTTCGTGCTCTGGGGCTCCAACATGGCCGAGATGCACCCCATCCTCTGGTCACGGATGTCCGATCGCCGCCTCTCCAACCCGGATGTGCAGGTGCACGTGCTCTCCACCTTCGAGCACCGCAGCTTCGAGCTGGCGGACAACGGCATGGTGTTCACGCCCCAGACCGACTTGGCGATCCTCAACTACATCGCCAACTACATCATCCAGAACGACAAGGTGAACTGGGACTTCGTCAACAAGCACACCCAGTTCCGCAAGGGGGTCACCGACATCGGCTATGGCCTGCGCCCGACTCACCCGACGCAGCAGAAGGCCAAAAACCCGGACAGCGGCGACTCCACCCCCATGAGCTTCGACGACTTCGCGAAGTTTGTGGCGGATTACGACGTCGACTCCGTGGCCAAGCTCTCCGGCGTCTCCAAAGAGAAGCTGGAAAAACTGGCCCAGATCTATGCGGATCCGGACAAGAAGGTGGTCTCCTACTGGACCATGGGCTTCAACCAGCACACCCGTGGCGTCTGGGCGAACAACCTCTGTTACAACATCCACCTGCTGACCGGCAAGATCTCCACCCCGGGCTCGGGTCCCTTCTCCCTGACCGGCCAGCCCTCCGCCTGCGGCACCGCGCGGGAAGTGGGCACCTTCGCCCACCGCCTGCCCGCCGACATGGTGGTCACCGATCCTGCGCACCGCGCCATCGCCGAGAAGATCTGGAAGCTGCCGGAAGGCACCATTCCCGAGCAGGTGGGTTATCACGCCGTGCTGCAAAACCGCATGCTCAAAGACGGCAAGCTCAACGCCTACTGGGTGATGTGTAACAACAACATGCAGGCCGGTCCCAACATGAACGAGGAGGGGCTGCCCGGTTATCGCAACCCGGCCAACTTCATCGTGGTCTCCGACCCTTACCCGACCGTCACGGCGCAGGCGGCTGACCTCATCCTGCCCACCGCCATGTGGGTGGAGAAAGAGGGGGCCTATGGCAACGCCGAGCGCCGCACCCAGTTCTGGCACCAGCAGGTGAAGGCGCCGGAAGGGGCCAAGTCCGACCTGTGGCAGCTGATGGAGTTTTCCAAGCGCTTCACCGTGGAAGAGGTGTGGCCGGCTGAGCTGATTGCCAAGATGCCGGAAGTGAAGGGCAAGACCCTGTTCGAGGTGCTCTATGCCAACGGTCAGGTGAACCAGTTCCCGAAAGAGCAGAGCAAGGGGGCGCTGAACGACGAGGCGGAACACTTCGGCTTCTACGTGCAGAAGGGGCTGTTCGAGGAGTACGCCTCCTTCGGTCGCGGTCACGGCCACGATCTCGCGCCCTTCGATCAGTACCACGAGGCGCGCGGCCTGCGCTGGCCCGTGGTGGACGGCAAGGAGACCCTGTGGCGCTATCGCGAAGGGTTCGACCCTTATGTGAAGGCGGGGGAGGGGGTGAAATTCTACGGCAAGCCGGACGGCAAGGCGGTCATCTTCGCGCTGCCCTATGAACCTGCCGCCGAAGCACCGGATAAAGAGTACGACATGTGGCTCTCCACCGGTCGCGTGCTGGAGCACTGGCACACCGGCACCATGACCCGCCGGGTGCCCGAGCTCTATCGCGCCTTCCCGGATGCGGTGCTCTTCATGCACCCGGAAGATGCCAAGGCCCGCGGCGTGCGCCGTGGTGAAGAGGTGATCGTCGCCTCCCGCCGGGGCGAGGTGAAGACCCGGGTCGAGACCCGCGGCCGCAACCGTCCGCCCAAAGGCCTGGTGTTCATGCCCTTCTTCGATGCGAGCCAGCTGGTCAACAAGCTGACCCTGGACGCCACGGATCCCCTCTCCAAAGAGACGGATTACAAGAAGTGCGCCGTCAAGGTCATGAAGGCGTAAGGCGGGGCCGGGGGGATGAGTCGCAGCCGTCGCCAGTTCCTGGCCGACCTTGCCAAGGGGGCCTGCTCCGTGGGCCTCCTGGGTGTGGGTCTGGGCTCGGTGGCCCGCCAGCAGGCGCAGGCGGTGCCCGCCCAGGCACTGCGGCCGCCGGCGGCACTGGGGGAGGCAGACTTCCTTGGTGCCTGCGTGCGCTGCGGGCTCTGCGCCCTGGCCTGCCCCTACGACACCCTCAAGCTCGCCCGGCTGCTGGATCCCGTGACCACGGGCACCCCCTATTTCGAGGCCCGCGCCGTTCCCTGCGAGATGTGTGACGACATCCCCTGCGTGGCGGCCTGCCCGAGCGGGGCGCTGGACCAGGGGATGACCGACATCGATCAGGCGCGCATGGGGGTGGCGGTGCTCATCGATCACGAGACCTGCCTCAACTACCTGGGGCTGCGCTGCGATGTTTGCTATCGGGTCTGCCCGCTGATAGACAAGGCGATCACCCTCGAACTGCAACGCAATCCGCGCACCGGCAAGCACGCCATGTTCCTGCCCACGGTACACAGCGATCTGTGCACCGGCTGCGGCAAGTGCGAGCACGCCTGCGTGCTGGAGACGGCGGCCATCAAGGTGGTGCCCCGCGGGCTTGCCAAGGGGGAGCTGGGTCATCACTACCGGCTCGGCTGGGAAGAGAAGGCCAAGGCGGGCAAGTCCCTCATCGGTGAGCGACTCACCCTGCCCACCCGCAAACCGGAGGGGTTATGAGTCGTTATCCGGGGGCCGAGGCCAGCGCCAGGCTGGGGTGGTGGCGCGCCCACCGCTTCCTGCTGCTGCGCCGTCTCTGCCAGTTCGGCGTGCTGGGGCTCTTCCTGCTGGGGCCGCTCGCGGGGGTCTGGATCCTCAAGGGCAACCTCTCCAGCTCCCTGCTGCTGGAGACGGTGCCCCTCTCGGATCCGCTCACCCTGCTGCAGTCGGTGGCGGCGGGCCATTGGCCCATCACCACCCTGTGGCTGGGGGCGGCAGTGGTGCTGGCCGGTTACTGGCTGGTCGGGGGGCGGGTGTTCTGCTCCTGGGTCTGCCCGGTCAACCTGGTCACGGACGCCGCCGCCTGGCTCAGGGCCCGGCTCGGGCTCAAGGGCAACGGCCAGTTCAACCGCAACACCCGCTACTGGCTGCTGGCCATGGTGCTGGTGGCCCCCGCCATCACCGGCGTGCTGGTGTGGGAGCTGGTCAATCCGGTCTCCTTGGCCATGCGCGGCCTGCTGTTTGGCATGGGGGCGGGCTGGGGTCTGCTGGTGGCCCTGTTCCTGTTCGATCTGTTCGTGGTGGAGCGGGGCTGGTGTGGTCATCTCTGTCCGGTGGGGGCCTTCTATGCCCTGGTCAACCGGATCGGGTTTATCAAGATTTCTGCCAGGGGGCGTGAGCGGTGCAGCAACTGCATGGATTGTTATGCGGTCTGCCCGGAGCGTCCCATCCTGCGCGGCCCGGTTCACGGGGCCAGGCGCGGTCACGGGCCCTTGATTGTGGCTCAGGAGTGTACCAACTGCGGCCGTTGCATCGATGTCTGCGCGGAGCAAGTTTTCGAAATCACTACAGGTTTTGCCGTCAAGGCAGAGAAAACGTCGGAGAACAAATAATGAAAAAGCTGATTGGAGCAATGCTGGCCTGCCTGATGGCGGGCTCCTTGATGGCAGCCACCCCCGAGATCACCAACAGCACGGGGGGGATCAAGTCGGAGCGGGGGAGCACGGATCTGGTGACCGAGGCGGATGCCGCCCCGCTCAAGAACTACCGCAAGGATGGGGATCTCTATGATCGCCAGTACATGCATCAGCCGCCGCTGATCCCCCACGATACCCGCAACTACGAGGTGGACAACAAGGTCAACAAGTGCCTGGCCTGCCACAGCTTCAAGAACGCCAGCAAGATGAAGGCGCCCAAGATAAGCCCGACGCACTTCGAGACCCGCGACGGCATGACCCTTGGCGAAGTGTCCCCCCGTCGCTACTTCTGCCTGCAGTGCCACGTGCCGCAAGCGGATGCCAAGCCGCTGGTGGAAAATACGTTTAAACCAGTTGAAGCGCTGAACTGAGGGACCCCCAGATGAAATTACCCGGCTTTATCCAGCGTCTGTGGACCACCTTCAAGTCCCCCTCGAAGGCAGCCCTCTGGGTGCTGCTGCTGATGGGCTTCTTCGGCGGTGTCATCTTCTGGGGCGGCTTCAACACCGCCATGGAGGCCTCCAACACCGAGAAGTTCTGCACCGGTTGCCACGAGATGAAGGACAACGTCTTCGTGGAGTACCGCGACACCATCCACTATGCGAACCGCTCCGGGGTGCGCGCCAGCTGCCCGGATTGCCACGTGCCCCACGAATGGACCTACAAGATCATTCGCAAGGTGCAGGCCTCCAAGGAGCTGTGGGGCATGCTGACCGGCAAGGTGGATACCCGCGAGAAGTTTGAATCCCACCGCCGGGAGATGGCGGAGCGGGAGTGGCAGCGGATGAAGGAGACGGATTCGCGCGAGTGCCGCAACTGCCACAACTTCGAGTACATGGACTTCTCCCTGCAGGGGCGGCGGGCGGCCCAGATGCATTCCACCAACCTGGCAAGCGGTCAGAATACCTGCATCGACTGTCACAAGGGGATAGCGCATCAGCTGCCTGACATGAAGGGCGTGGAAGGGTTCTAAGGCGCCGGGCCATCGGAGCGGATAGCGCCGCTTCGATGGCCTTTGATTTTTATGGGCCTTTTAACCCCTGCGCCAGACATCTTTTGATAGAATCCCTTCCCGGCAACGCGGCGCCCCTGTCGGCGCGCTTTCACCGACCGGCATGGCCGGGCGACGCGTACCCCTCTTCTTCCTCTCGTGGTCAATGAATGATTGACAGGATTTGTCCTATGGCATCCAGAAACATGGCACCCAAAAACAGCGAATTCATCCCTCTCAAGATCGCCGTGCTGACGGTCTCCGACAGCCGCACCGCCGCCGACGACAGCTCGGGGGATTATCTGGTATCGGCTCTGACCCAGGCGGGGCACCAACTCGCGGATCGGGCCCTGTGCGCCGACAACCTGTTCCGGATCCGGGCCCAGGTGAGCCAGTGGATCGTCGACGAGGCGGTCCAGGTGGTGCTGATCAACGGTGGCACCGGCTTCAATGAACAGAACCGGGTGCCGGAAGCGGTAGGGGTGCTGTTCGAGCGCACCGTACAGGGCTTTGGCGAGATGTTCCGCCAGCTCTCCTTCGCCGAGATAAAGGGCTCGGCCATGCAGAGCCGCGCCCTGGCGGGGCTCGCCAATCGCACCCTGATCTGCTGCCTGCCGGGCTCCACCGGCGCCTGCCAGCTCGGCTGGGAGCAGCTCATCCGGGATCAGCTGGACGCCCGCACCAGGCCGTGCAACTTCGTGTCCCATCTATGATCTCGGGAGTTTCTCTCGATTATCCATCTTGTTTTTCGATAGGGGAATAGATGAACCTGACCCATCTCAACCAGAGCGGCGAAGCCCACATGGTGGATGTCACCGACAAGCAGGTCACCCAGCGGGAGGCCCGCGCCGAGGCCTTCGTGACCATGGCCCCCGCGACCCTGGCCCTTATCCTCGGCGGTCAGCACCACAAGGGGGACGTGTTCGCCACCGCCCGCATCGCCGGCATCATGGCGGCCAAGAAGACCGCCGATCTCATTCCCCTCTGCCACCCTCTGGCCCTGACCCGGGTGGAGGTAGAGATTGAGGCCCAGCCCGAGCACAATAGGGTCCATATCCGTACCCTCTGCAAGCTGTCCGGCAAGACAGGGGTGGAGATGGAGGCGCTCACCGCGGCGTCCGTGGCGGCGCTGACCATCTACGACATGTGCAAGGCGGTGCAAAAGGACATGGTGATCGAGCAAGTCAGGCTGGTGGAGAAGAAGGGCGGCAAGTCCGGCCACTTCCAGCTGGGCTCCCAGGCAGGAGAGAAGGCATGATCAAGGTACTGTTTTTTGCGCAAGTAAGGGAGCTGGTGGGCTGCGACGAGCTCTGCCTGCCCAGCGACTATGCCACGGCCGAAGCGCTTCGTGGGGCCTTGTGCGAGCGCGGCGACAAGTGGGCCCTGGCGCTCGAATCGGGCAAGCTGCTGGTGGCGGTCAACCAGACCCTGGTGCCGCTGGATACGCCGCTCAATGATGGCGATGAAGTCGCCTTCTTCCCCCCGGTGACCGGAGGTTGAGAATGAGCGAGATAATGACCGTGGATCGCATCCTGGTGCAGCGGGCCGACTTCTCCCTGGGGGAGGAGTATGAGCGCCTCGCCGCCCGCCATGACAGTGGCGCCATCGTCACCTTCGTCGGCAAGGTGCGCGACTTCAATCAGGGGGAGGAGGTGAAGGGGCTCTCCCTCGAGCACTACCCCGGCATGACCGAGAAGGCTCTGACGGACATAGTCAAAGAGGCCCGTGGCCGCTGGTCGCTGCAGGAGTGCACCCTCATTCACCGCATCGGCGATCTGCTGCTCGGGGATCAAATCGTGCTGGTGGCGGTGAGCAGCGCCCACAGGGACGCGGCATTCGAGGCCTGCCACTTCATCATGGATTTTTTGAAGACCCGGGCACCGTTCTGGAAAAAAGAGCTGACCGCCGAGGGCGTTCAGCGCTGGGTCGAGGCCAAGGCGAGTGATGACGCCGCCGCTGCCCGCTGGCGGCAAGCGCCCTAGCCAGCCCGGTTCGATGACAGGCGAGCGCCGCGGGCGCTCGCCACCACTTGCTTCGGGTTCGCCGGAGCCTCAAGGAGACAGGGAATGAAGAAACAGTTGTCTGTGGTGTTGCTCGGCCTCGTGGCCGGCGCCTTGCACAGCGGGGCCGCTCGGGCCGATGAGGTCAGGGTAGCGGTGGCCGCCAACTTCAAGGGCACCATAGAGCGCATCGGCAAGGAGTTCACCGCCAAGACAGGCCACAGCGTCGTCATCAGCTCGGCGGCCACCGGGGTGCTCTACACCCAGATCACCCACGGCGCCCCCTTCGATCTCTTCCTCTCCGCCGACGTGGCCACCCCTGAAAAACTGGAGGCGGAGGGCAAGGGGAGCGGTCGCTTCACCTACGCCATCGGCCAGCTCGGCCTGTGGCAGAAGGGGGGACCTGCCCCTGACGAGGCCACCTTGCGCAACTGGCAGGGGGAGCTGGCCATCGCCAACCCGAAGACCGCCCCCTATGGCGCCGCGGCCATGGCAACCCTGGCCCACCTCAAGCTCGATCCCAAGCAATACAGGGTGCTGACCGGCACCAACATCAGCCAGACCTGGCAGTTCGTCGACACCGGCAATGCGAAGCTGGGCTTCGTCGCCTGGGCCAACCTGGTGGAAGCGGGCAAGACTGGCGAAGCCTGGGCGGTACCGGCCAGCTTCTACCCCCCCATAGAGCAGCAGGGGCTGATCTTGAAGAAGGGGGAAGCAGTCGATGCCCTGGTGGCCTGGCTCAAGGGCCCCGGTCAGGAGCAGATCAAGGCTGCAGGCTATGCCCTGCCCCGATAAGGGGATGGTTCAGATGCGATACCCTGAGTGGTCGGCCTTCGGGTTGGCCACTCTTTGCAATGAGGATGGATACCATGCCGTTGGGGGCATTTATCAACCGGGAGGTCGGCGATGAGTGAAGGGGATCTGCTGGCGGTCTGGCTGACCCTCAAGCTGGCGGCCAGCACCACCGCCAT
Source organism: Aeromonas sp. Marseille-Q7275 (assembly GCF_965119515.1). Classification (NCBI taxonomy): domain Bacteria; kingdom Pseudomonadati; phylum Pseudomonadota; class Gammaproteobacteria; order Aeromonadales; family Aeromonadaceae; genus Aeromonas; species Aeromonas sp. Marseille-Q7275. The sequence continues at coordinate 24,057 of NZ_CBCPLW010000009.1, read as the reverse complement.
CCTGCTGCTGCTGTCGCCGCCGCTCGCCTGGTGGCTGTCGCGCAGCCAGCATCGGCTGCGGCCGCTGGTGGAGGCCCTGGTGGCGCTGCCCCTGGTGCTGCCGCCGACCGTGCTCGGCTTCTATCTGCTGCTCGCCTTCTCGCCGGAGTATGGTCTCGGCGCCTGGTGGCGGGAGACCTTCGGAACCCCGCTCGCCTTCAGCTTCCTCGGCCTGCTGTTTGCCTCCATCCTCTATTCGCTCCCCTTCGTGGTGCAGCCGCTCACCTCCGCCTTCGTCAACATGGGCAACAAGGAGCTCGAGGCCGCCGCCACCCTGGGGCTGGGGCCCCTTGAGCGCTTCTTTCAGATCATCTTGCCGATGACGCTGCCGAGCTTCGTGATGGCGGCGGCCCTCGGCTTTGCCCACACCCTGGGGGAGTTTGGCGTGGTGCTGATGATAGGGGGCAACATCCCCGGCGAGACCCAGGTGCTCTCCATCGCCCTGTTTGATCACGTGGAAGCCATGGATTATCGGCACGCCCACTACCTGGCGGGTGGCCTGATGGGCTTCTCCCTGGTGATGCTGGTGCTGGTCTACGGTGTGCTGCAGCGCCGGCAGCGGAGGTTGTTCGGATGAGCCTGCACCTCAAGGCCAGCCGTGCGTTCGGCGCCTTCACCCTGGCATGCGATCTGGCGCTGCCCCTTGGCGGCATTCTCGGCCTCTTTGGCCCCTCCGGCTGTGGCAAGAGCACCTTGCTGCGCATCATCGCCGGGCTGGACCGTGCCCCCTCGGACGTCCTGCGCTGGCAGGGGCGGGAGCTGGCGGCCCTGCTGCCGGAGGCGCGCCGCATCGGGCTGGTGTTCCAGGACTCCCGCCTCTTTCCCCATATGACGGTGCTTGGCAACCTGCAGCTGGCGGCGGGCAAGGGGCGAGGGCGCTGGCAGCCCGAGGCGCTGGCGGAGCGGCTCGGCTTTGCGGATCTGCTGGGGCAGCCCGCCCACGGCCTCTCCGGCGGCCAGCGCCAGCGGGTGGCCCTGGGGCGGGCCCTGCTGGCAGAGCCGGATCTGCTGCTGCTCGATGAACCCTTCTCGGCGCTGGACAGCCGCAGCCGCATCCATCAGGCCCATGTGCTCAAGGGGTTGCAGCGCGAAAGCGGCATCCCCATGATCTTCGTGAGCCACGCCATGGAGGAGGTGAGCCTGCTCTGCGATCAGCTGGTGCTGCTGGCAGATGGCAGGCTGGAGGCGCAAGGCAGGCCGAGCGAGATCTTCGCCCGCACCGACCTCTCCCTCGCCAGTCGCGACGATGCCGGTGTCATGCTGACGGCAACCCTGGCCCACTACGACGACGCTGAGCAGATGGCGACCCTGCAACTCGGGGATCAGAGCCTGATGGTCACCATGGAGCATGCCCCCGACGAGACAGGGGAGTTGCAGATCAAGGTGGCGGGGCGGGATCTGGTGATCGCCACCGCCCCCATAGCGCACTCCAGCCTCTCCAACTGCCTCGAGACCCGACTGCTGGAGGCGCGGGAGGTGAGGCCGGGGCAAACCCTGTTGCAGTTGGCGCTGGGGCAGCAGATACTGCTGGCCCGGATCACCAGCCGCTCCGCGCAGCGGCTGGCGCTGGTGCCGGGGCAGCGCCTCTACGCCTACATCAAGGCGGTGAGCCTGGTGGGAGAGGGCTGAGGAGCGTGTCGCCACAGCATGGGCAGCAAGGCCGTCAATGGCCGCTTTCGAGTCGAGAGGGAGAGCACGGGTGCGTCGCAACCAGGTAATGAAATCCCATGGATTGGCCTTGCGCAGCGCGGGGGAGGGCCCCTTGCTGCTCCTGCTGCACGGCCTTGGCTCCTCCAGCCTCGACTGGCAGGCCCAGATCGAGCACTTCTCCCAGCACTACCGGGTGGTGGCGCTGGATCTGCGCGGCCACGGCCAGAGCATGCAGGAGGGGCCCTTCGATGTGCCCACCCTGGCGGCGGACGTGGCCCGCTGGCTCGAGGAGCAGCCGGAACCCGCCTGGGTGGTGGGGCTCTCCCTGGGTGCCATGGTGGCGCTGGAGCTGGCGCTGCGACTGCCCCACAAGGTGCGGGGGCTGGTGCTGGTCAACGGCTTCAGCGAGTTTCTGCTGGAGACGCCAAGGGAGCAGGAGCGCCATGCCATGCGCCTCAAGTGGCTGCGCTGGTTTGGCATGCGGCCGCTGGCCTGGTGGCTGGGGCGCGAACTCTTCCCCGGTCCCGAGCTTGCCCAGGTGCGCCACACCTTCCGGCTGCGCTTCGTGCGCAGCAACAAGAAAAAGACCTACAAGGCGCTGCTGGAAGCGCTGCCCGGCTGGTCGGTGCGCGCCCGGCTCGGCAGCCTCTGGCAGCCGGTGGCCATCATCTCCACCAGTCACGACTACCTGCCGCTTGCCAAACGGGTGGAGCAGTTCGCCTCCCTGCCCAACGCCAGCATCCATACCCCAGAGGGCCATCACGCCTGGCCCGCGGAAGATCCCGCCGGGTTCAATCATCTGTTGCAGCGGATCCTGGCGACTCACTGAGCCTGTATGGGCACAAAAATGCCGAACCCCTGGGTTCGGCATTTTTGATAGCGCGGTTTGCCGCTCAGGGCTGGGAGCAGACCGGGCAGTCCGGGCGCTTGGGGAGCTTCAGCTCGCGAAAGCTGCCACCCAGGCCGTCGATCATCAGCAGGCGGCCGCTGTGGCTTTTGCCCATGCCCGCCAAGAGCTTGATGGCCTCCAGCGCCTGCAGGCTGCCCACCAGACCGACCACGGGGGCCAGCACCCCGGCCTCGACACAGGTCAGGGACTGCTCGCCAAACAGGGCGCTCAGGCAGGCGTAGCAGGGCTCGTCCTCCTGCCAGGTAAAGCTGCAGAGCTGCCCCTCCAGCCGGATGGCGGCGCCGGACACCAGGGGCACCCTGTGCCGGCGGGCGCGCTGGTTGAGCAGGTTGCGGATGGCGACGTTGTCGGTACAGTCGAGCACCAGCTGGTGCTCTGGCAACAGGGCATCGAGCAGCGCCTCGTCGGCGAGGAGGGCGTGGGTTTCAACCTCTAGCCAGGGGTTGAGGGCCCGCAGCGTCTTGGCGGCGGAGTCCACCTTGTGCATGCCGATGCGCTCGTCGCTGTGCAGCACCTGGCGCTGCAGATTGGAGAGCTCCACCCGATCGAAATCCACCAGGGTGAGGTGGCCGACCCCGGCCACCGCCAGATACTGGCTGGCGGCGCAGCCCAGACCCCCGGCGCCTATCACCAGCACCCGGGCCTGCTTGAGCGCCTCCTGCCCCTCGAAATCGAAAGATTTAAGAATGATCTGACGGTTGTAGCGAAGCAGCTCCGCATCGCTCAGGATCTCGCTCACAGCAGCAGCCCCGAGAAGGGCTCGACGGTCACCGTCTCACCGGCGGCCACCTTGCCGCGTTCCTGCTCGAGCACTATGTAGCAGTTGGCCCGGGACAGGGAGCTGAACACCCCGGAGTCCTGGGAGCCGGTGCTGCGCACCACCAGGCCGTCAGGCCCCTGGCTCAGGATGCCGCGCTGGAAGTCCAGGCGTCCCGGCGCCTTCTTGAGGGGCTCGGCCGCCATGGCCTGTAGCGGCAGGGGGCGCGCGAAGTGGTGGCCGGCCAGCCTGGCCAGCGCCGGTTGCACCAGCTGATCGAAGGTGACCATGGCGGAGACGGGGTTGCCCGGCAGGCCGAAGAACCAGGCGTTTGGCAGGCGGCCGAAGGCAAAGGGCTTGCCCGGCTTGATGGCGAGCTTCCAGAAGCCGATTTCGCCAAGCTCCTCCAGCAACTGCTTGGTGAAGTCCGCTTCCCCCACCGAGACGCCCCCCGTGGTGATCAGGGCATCCGCCTCGCGGTCAGCTTGCTGGAAGGCGGCGCGCAGGGCGGCCGGATCGTCGGGGATGATGCCAAGATCCAGGCACTCTATGCCCATGCGGGTCAGCATGGCCTTGACCCCGTAACGGTTGGAATCATAGATGTCACCGTGGGCGAGGGGCGTGCCCAGGGGCTTGAGCTCGTCCCCCGTGCTGAAGATGGCCACCTTGAGGGGACGGCGCACCGTCACCGTGGCGATGCCCAAGGAGGCCAGCAGCGGCAGCTCCCGGGGGCTGAGGCGCAGGCCGCTGGCCAGTACTTGCGCTCCTTGCGCCAGATCCTCGCCCCGGCGGCGGATGTTCTGGCCAGGGAAGGGAGTCGTCAGAAAAGTGATCCTGTTGCCGCCTTCCTGCGTTTCTTCCTGCATCACGACCGCCTCCGTGCCCGCCGGCACAGGGGCGCCGGTCATGATGCGGATGCAGTGACCGGCCGGCCACTCGCCCTCATAGGGCTGGCCGGCGAAGGCCTTGCCCGCGACGGGGAGCGGGGCGCCGGCGGCGAGATCCGCCAGGCGCACGGCATAGCCGTCCATGGCGGCGTTGTCGAAGGGGGGCACCGACAGGGGGGAGCTTATCTCCTCGGCCAGTATCCGATCCAGCGCCTGGGGCAGCGGCAACTGCTCCGTCTCGCAGCGGCAGCCGAGTTGTTCCAGCATCCCTTGCAGGGCCTTGTCCAAGGGGAGGAGTGCACCGGTATCGAATCCCATCATCATGACCTCTCTGGTGTATAGGGGGCGGATTATCCCAAAAATCCGTCCGTATGGGCAGGCGGATCGCGCAGGAACGCGGGGGAAAGCCGATTTTTGCCGCGATGAGAGGGAGGTCAACTCCTTGAATTACCTCCTTGTGGGTGGCGTGAGAGGCGCGCTTGCATGTGGAGTGCCAGACCTGTGCCCGGCGCCCCGAACGGGAGGGGAAGAGGGTAAAACAGGGCGGTTTGGCATAAAGTCAGGTGCCGGGCTTGAGTTAGTTTGAATTATGACAATAATCGCCCTGTAACATTGCGCCACGGCACCACGTCGATGGCCAGCACAGTCCCTGAGCGTGGGAGAGAAACAAGATGACGAGCTTTAGCCAGGAAGCCCTGTTGGTCAGGGCAGCGCTCGAGGCCGAGGGCCTGGAGACACCACTGGTGGCCAATGGGTTGAACGGCCAGCAGAAGAAGGAAAACATCGAAGGCCATATGCGCGCCATCATGGAGACGCTGGGGCTGGATCTGGCCGATGACAGTCTGGCCGAGACGCCGCACCGCATCGCCAAGATGTACGTGAACGAGATCTTCTCCGGCCTCGACTATGCCACCTTTCCCAAGGTGACGGTGATCGAGAACAAGATGAAGGTGGACGAGATGATCATGGTGCGGGACATCAGCCTCACCAGCACCTGTGAGCACCACTTCGTCACCATAGACGGGCTGGCCCACGTGGCCTACATCCCCCGTGGCAAGGTGATCGGGCTGTCGAAGATCAACCGCATAGTGCAGTTCTTCGCCCGCCGTCCCCAGGTGCAGGAGCGGCTCACCCAGCAGATCCTGTTGGCGTTGCAGACCCTGCTCGGCACCAGGGACGTGGCCATCAGCATCAAGGCGACCCACTTCTGCGTGAAGGCGCGCGGCGTGATGGATTCGACCTCCTATACCACCACCACCTCCCTCGGCGGTGTGTTCAAGACCCAGCCAGACACCCGTGCCGAGTTTCTCGGTGGCCTGAAAGGCTAGTCACCTGGGGGCATGTCCCACCGACATGCCCCGACTTCTTCCCTCCCGTCTGCCGCTCCGGTTTATTTTCTGAAAAAATCCTAAAGTGATGCCCGCGCGGGCCGATACAGCTCTCCGTGCCACGGGATGGCCTGTTTGGCACCCGTTTGGCCCCCTCGTTCGTGCCGATACGGATGAGGTTTGAATGACTGCTATGGATGGCAGCTAGCGTGCTCGCGCCTCGAAGGGCCGGCGCCGACGAATGCCACTTGATGACCCATATGCAGGACATGCCATGAACACCATGACGATAGGCAAGAAACTCTCCGCCGGCTTTGCCGTACTCGGCCTGATGATGGCCTTTATCGGCGGCTTTTCACTGTTTGAATTCAGCACCATGAACCGGGCCGCCATCGGATTCACCGACAGCATACTGCCCGCCGTGGTGCGCACCAGCACCCTGGGCGAGACCATCAATGCGGTGCGCCGCTACGAGCTGGATGTCTTTCTGGTAGCGGATGATCCCCAGCAGCAGGCCCATTACCGCAATGAGAGCGAGAAGAGCCTGAGGGAGGCCGGGCAGCAGATAGCGGCCCACGATGCCACCATCTGGGCGGAGGATCTGGAGGAGCGCCGCACCTTCGACATCGTCAAGGCGGACTGGGAGAAATACCTCGGCCTGCACCAGCGCATCCGGCAGATGCAGGATGCCGGTCAGATGACCGAGGCCCAGCACCTCTTCATGGGGGAGGGGATCACCCTCTACACCAACCTGGCCAAGTCGGTTGGCGACCTGGTGCGCATCAACCATGGCTATGCCGATGCCTCCCGCAAGGTGGTGGTGGGAGCGTATGACTCCGCCAAGCTGAGCGTCACCCTGGCCCTGCTGATCGGTCTGGTGCTGGTGGTCTGCCTCTCCGTGGTGCTGACCCGCCAGATCCGCGACCCGCTCATCATGCTGGCCCGCCAGGCCCAGCGCATCGCGGGCGGCGATCTCGGCAAGGGGGAGCTGCAGGAGTGGATCCGCGGCAGTCGCTTCAACCGCGACGAGCTGGGTCAGCTCGGCTCGGCCATCGACCGCATGCAGGGGTCGCTGGCGGACCTGGTGAGCGAGATAGCCGGCTCGGTGAGCCAGCTCAGCAGCGCGGTGGAGGAGGTGAGCGCCATCTCCGAGCAGTCCGCCAGGGGCATGGCCAGCCAGCAGAGCGAGGTGTCCCAGGTGGCCACCGCCATGAACGAGATGCAGTCCACCGTCAATGAGGTGGCCCGCAACACCACGGATGCCATGAGCGCGGCCAAGGATGCCTCCCGCACCTCGACCCAGGGCAACCAGGTAGTGCGCAGCGCCATCGGCAGCATAGAGCAGGTCTCCCGGCAGATTGAGCAGGCGGGCACTGTGGTGTCGCAGCTGGAAGCGGACAGCGCCAGCATCAGCATGGTGCTGGATGTCATTCGCGGCATCGCCGAGCAGACCAACCTGCTGGCACTCAATGCCGCCATAGAGGCGGCCCGGGCCGGCGAGCAGGGGCGTGGTTTCGCGGTCGTCGCGGACGAAGTGCGCTCCCTGGCCCAGCGTACCCAGGCCTCCACCGCCGAGATCAGCAAGATGATTGAGCTGCTGCAGGAGCGCACCGCCGAAGCGGGCAATGCCATGCAACTGAGCCGCCAGCAGATGCAGGAGAGCGTCGGGCTGGCACGGGAAGCGGGGGAGAGCATCGACAGCATCAACGGCGCCGTCACCCAGATCAGCGACATGAACACCCTGATCGCCACCGCCACCGAAGAGCAGAACGCGGTGACCGAGGAGCTCAACCGCAGCATAGTGAACATCCACAATGCCGCCGACGAGAACGCTCAGGGTGCTCAGCAGACCGCCCAGGCCTGTGTCGAGCTGAGCAAGCTGGCCAACAACCTGCACCATATGACCCAGCGCTTCAGCCTCTAGGGGCAAGCCGGCGAGTTGTATGGCTACTAACAACAAGGCCCCGTCCATTGGCGGGGCCTTGTTGTTTCCGACGATCTTGAGCGTGGAGGCTGTCGGCTCAGTCCGACTAGCTTGCCGTCCCCGTCGATATCGATACGGCGCTAACCGGTGGCAGGCTGTTGAGGCGGTGGCTTGGCCTGCAACTGCCACTAACCATCAGCTCAGTCCTACTATTTCGCCGTCATCGTCGATATCGATATGACGGTAGGCCGGCAGACTGCCCAGGCCCGGCATGGTCATGATGGGGCCCGCCAGGGCATAGACGAAACCGGCGCCTGCGCAGAGCTTCACCTCCTCGATGGGCACCTCGAAATCCGTCGGTACTCCCTTGAGGGCCGGATCATGGCTGATGGAGAGCGGCGTCTTGGCCACGCAGATAGGCAGCTGATCCCAGCCCTCGGCCGAGAGCCGGGCCAGCTGCTGGCGCGCCTTGTCCGAGAGCCGCACCCCGCGCCCGCCGTAGCCGCACTCCACCAGGGTGGCCAGCTTGGCCGCGAGGCTCATCTCGTTTGGGTAGAGCAGTTTGACCTGGCTCGGCTGCTCGCAGGCGGCGACCACGGCCCGGGCCAGCTCGCTGGCGCCCTTGCCCCCGTCGGTGAAGGCGTGGGAGATGGCGGCGTCACAGGCGCCGGCGGCCAGCGCCTCGCGGGCCAGCAGATCCAGCTCGGCCTGGCTATCGGTGGGGAAGCGGTTGATGGCGACCACCACGGGCACCCCATAACGGCGGGCGTTCTGGATATGCCAGGCGAGGTTGGCGCAGCCCTCTTTCAGGGTGGGCAGGTCTTCCCCCTGGAGGCTCGCCGGCAGCGGCTGGCCCGGGCGAATGTCGAGCAGGCCGCTGTTGGCCTTGAGACCGCGCACCGTGGCCACCAGCACCACGCAGGCGGGGGTGATGCCGGACTGGCGGCTCTTGATGTTGAAGAACTTCTCCAGCCCCATGTCGGAGCCAAAGCCCGCCTCGGTCACCACATAGTCGGTGAGGCCCAGGGCGATGCGATCGGCGATGACGGAGGAGTTGCCGTGGGCGATGTTGGCGAAGGGGCCGGCATGCACTAGCACCGGGGTCTGCTCCGTGGTCTGCATCAGGGTCGGCTGCAGGGCGTCTTTGAGCAGCACCGTCATGGCCCCCGCCACTTCCAGCTGCTCGGCGGTGATGGGGTTGCCGCGGTGGTCCAGCGCCAGCTGGATACGGCCGATGCGGGCGCGCAAGTCTTTCAGATCGCTCGCCAGCGCCAGAATGGCCATCAGCTCGGAGGCGGCGGTGATGACGAAGCGATCGGCACGCTCCACCCCATCGGCGGGGCCACCCTGGCCTAGGGTGAGGTGGCGCAGCGCCCGGTCATTCATGTCCAGGGTGCGCGGCCAGAGGATGTTGGCCGGGTCTATCTCGAGGCGCGGCAAACCGGTTCTGGCGCTGAACTGGTCGCCGAGTTTCTGCTCGTGGAACAGGCGGGCATCCAGGGCCGCCGCCGCCAGGTTGTGGGCGGCGCTGAGGGCGTGAAAGTCCCCGGTGAGGTGCAGGTTCATCTCCTCCATGGGCACCACCTGGGCATGTCCGCCCCCGGCGGCACCTCCCTTGACCCCGAACACGGGCCCCAGACTCGGCTGGCGTATGGTGGCTATGCTGGGCTGGCCTATGTGGTTGAGGCCCATGGAGAGCCCCAGGGTGGTGACCGTCTTGCCCTCGCCGAGGGGGGTCGGGGTGATGGCGCTCACCAGCACCAGCTTGCCTCTCTGCTTGGGCTGGGACTTGAGCAGGTCGAGACTGAGTTTGCCCTTGTGGTGGCCCTGGGGGCTGAGCTGGTGGGGCGGGATGGCGAGGCGTTCGGCCAGCGCCTGGATGGTGAGACGGGGGGACTGGCGGGAGATCTCGATATCGCTTAGCATCAGCACCTCGTTGGCATGTCAGGTCAAAGATGCGGCGAAGTCTAGAGGAATCAATAAGGTTATCCAATGAGTAATACTATTTTATCCGGCAGTCGTGAGCCCCATCAAAGCCCCATACTGCTGGACCTCAATGCCCTCTACCACCCTCCCAAGCAGCCGCTCACCGCCCTTGGCATCGTCAGCGCCTTGGTCCCGCTGTTCGGCTACGGCTGGCAGGCGATGACCCAGGATCCCGAGACCCACTTTCGCCAGGAGCTCGGCAAGCGCATCAACAAGCGCAAGACGGACGAGGCCAACCTCGCGCTGATCCTGCAACTGGCGGCCATGCTCGATTGCCACTGCCTGCACATCACCCTGCCCTATGAGCTGGGGGAGGAGCAGCTCGCCACCCTGGCGCGGCGTCTGCCGCGCTGGCGGCTGACCCAGCACAGTCTGCTGCTGGTGGCCGAGCTGCCGGTCGTCCCCACCCCCTGAGCACCCTCCGGCCCGGGCTCAGGTCTCCCTGTCCCAGTAGTGGGGAGCCAGGTAGCGCTCCTGGACGAACTCGATGAAGCAGCGCACCTTGGCCGAGACGAAACGGCGGTGCGGATAGAGGGCATAGAGTCCCACCTGTCCCTTCTCCCATTCCGGCAGCAGGGGCACCAAGGTGCCTGAGCGCAGCGCATCCCCGACGATGAAGGTGGGCTGCAAGATGATGCCCTGGTGGTCGCAGGCGGCCCGGGTCAGGGCCACCCCGTTGTTGGCGCGAAGGGGCCCCTGGGGGCGCACGCTTTGCTGCTCCCCATCCCGCTTGAAGACCCAGTCCGGCTGGGTCAGGGTATAGATGAGGCAGTCGTGCTGCTTGAGATCCTCCGGGGTCTTTGGGGTGCCCCTGCGGGCCAGGTATTCCGGGCTGGCGCACACCACCAACTTCATGGTGGCGAGCGGCTTGGCCACCAGGGAGGAGTCCGGCAGGTTGCCGATCCGCAGCGCCAGATCGAAACCCTCCTCCACCAGGGCCACCCGCCGGTCGCTGTACTCTATCTCCAGCTTGAGCTCGGGAAACCGCGTCCGAAACAGCGGCAGGGCAGGGGAGAGGTGCAGGTAGCCAAAGTCCATGGGCACAGAGAGCTTGAGGGTGCCCTGGGGTTGCTGGTTGTTGTGGGTGAGCTGGCTGTGGGTCTCTTCCAGCTCCGCCAGCAGGGCCAGGGAGCGCTGGTAGTAGAACTGGCCCGCCTCTGTGGGGTTGACCTGGCGGGTCGTGCGTGACAGCAGCCGGGTCGACAATGACTCCTCGAGCTGCTGCATCAGCTTGGAGGTCATGGCGACCGAGATGCCGAGCTGATGGGCGGCCTTGGTAAAGCTCTGGCACTCCACCACCTTGATGAAGGTGCGCATGGCGGCAATCTGATCCATATTCCACTCTCGGTTGATAATTATTTTAATAAATCGATGATTATCCATTCCTGCTCGGAGGTTAGCATGTCGGGTATCGATGTGAACCCCCTAATGAAGGAACGATCGGAATGAAAATGACCAAGGCCCTGCTGGCTTCCTGCCTGTTTATGGCGGCTCCCCTGATGGCGGCCGACTACGATGTCGATGCGGCTCACACCACAGTCCAGTTCAAGGTGGGCCACCTCGGCTTCTCCGAGCTGGTCGGCCGGTTCAACACCTTCAGCGGCACCTTCAGCATGGATGATGCCAATCCGACCGCCGCCAAGGCGAGCTTCGAAATCGACGCCGCCAGCGTGGACTCCAACCACGAGGCCCGCGACAAGCACCTGCGCAGCCCCGACTTCCTGGACGTCAAGCAGTACCCCAAGATGACCTTCGTCAGCTCCGGCTATGAAGGCACCAAGGACAAGGGCGTGCTCAAGGGCACCCTGACCCTGCACGGCGTCGCCAAGGACGTGGCCTTCGACATGGTCCACATCGGCGAAGGCAAGGATCCCTGGGGCGGCTACCGCAGCGGCTTCAACGCCACCACCACCATCAAGCGCAGCGACTTTGGCGTTAACTACATGCTGCCGGGCATTCCGGACGAGATGAGCATCAACCTGTTCGTCGAAGGCGTGCGCAAGTAATGGGCGCAGCACTCTTGCTACAGACCCTGGCGGCTCCTTTGGGGGCCGCTTTGCTGTCATGGCGCTGGCCACGGCTGGGCTACCTGTGGGGGGCGCTCGCGCTCTGGTTGGTGGGCTGCCTGCTGGGGGGCGCCTATGGCCTGCCGGTCAAGGCGTGGCAGTGGCTGCCGCTGGCCCTGCTGGTGCCCGCCATCGCGGCTCAGGTTGAGGACAAGCGCGCCGCCCTGGTGCTGTTTGCGGTACTCGGCGCCCTGGTGTGGTGGCAGGGGCTGACCTCGGTCCTCGCCATCGAGCCGCGCATCTGGCTGGCCCTGTTGCCCGCCATCGCCTGGTTCGGCTGGACGGGCTGGCGCGGTGACAGCGAGGAGGGGCTGGGCTTTGCCCTGGGCTTCATCTGGCTGGCGCTGGTCATCGGCATCGATGGCAGCCTGCTGATCGCCCAGCTGGCGGGGGCCCTGGCCGCCTTCGCCGGTTTCCGTGCCCTGCTCGGTGCCTTTGCGGGCATCAAGGTGACCCCGGCCGCCCTGGGGCTGACGCTCGCCTTCGTGCAGATGCTGGCCTGGCAATACGTGGAAGTCCCGCTGCTGGTGCTGCTGCCGGTCTGGTTGCTGCCGCCCCTGGAGTGGGCTCTGCGCAAGCGCCCGGGGTTGTCTCGTTGGGGTCTGCTGATCCTGGTGGGGGCAATCGGTGCTGGTTTGAGTCTGTGGTGGGTCTGGCCAGAGGCATCACTTTATTAATTTCTGCATGAAAAACAGGCTATTACCTTATAAATTGATGGGTTAGTCAAAGTCTGCATAGATAAAGATTGAGCCCCATGGCGCTTTCAGATAAAAAGGATTTTCAATTATCTGGACACACACAGAACCCGGCTATGCCGGGTTCTGTTTGCCTGCTTTCTCGCGGCACGCTAAGGAGGCCACAGTTGCGCAGTCAGGGATCTGAGCATCTGTTTTTTCGCCATTTCACCGAGCAGGGACGCCTCGGGGATCTCTGCATTCTGCTGGTGACCCACCTGCTTCCCGACCGGCCCCACTTCATCCAGGTGCTCGATCGGGTGGGGCGGGTCGGCGCCATCCTGCCCAAACCCAAGTCCGTTCACGGACCTACCCTGGCCTGGGCCCAGCAGCACTATCCAGTGCTGCCCCTCAATCGCCACTGGACCTCGGATCCCGAGGGCGTCATTGCCCAGATAGCCCCCCTGGTGGCCCCCCACGAGCGGCTCATCATCCTGGACATAGGCGGCTACTTCGCCAAGACCCAGGCGGTGCTCTTCGAGCACTTCGGCGAGCGCTTTCTCGGGGTGGTGGAGATGACGGAGAACGGCCATCAGCGCTATGAACAGGAGGCGCTGGCCGCCCCCGTCATCTCGGTGGCGCGCAGCCCCCTCAAGCAGGCGGAAGACATCCAGATCGGCCTGAGCGTGGTCTACTCCGCCGAGTCCCTGGCGCGGACCCTGAGGCGCACCTTCAATGTCTGCCAGGCCGCCCTGTTTGGCTATGGCAAGGTGGGGCGCAGCATCGCCCGCGAGCTGCGCTGCCGCAACCTGCATCTGGAGCTGGTGGAGACGGATGCCCTGCGCCAGGTGGAGGCGCTCTCCCACGGCTTCAAGCTGGTGAACAAGGCCGAGGCCCTCGACCGCGCCGAGCTGGTGATCTGTTGCACCGGCAACGGGGCCCTGGACATCGCCGACTTGCAGGCGCTGCGCCCCGGTGCCATGGTGGCCTCTGTCACCTCGGCGGACGACGAGTTCGCCTTCTGCCTCTCCCTGCTGCCCTGGCCGAGCGAGGAGGTGTGCCCCCATGTGCTGGCGCTCACGCGCCCGGATGGCAGCACCATCTTCCTGCTCAATCGCGGCGAGGCGGTGAACTTCGTCCACGGCGCCGTCATCGGCGAGTACGTCTATCTGGTGCTGGCGGAGATCATCGAAGGGGTGCACCAGCTGGCCGGGCAGAGGTCGGCCGCCGCCCTGCTCGAGCTGCCCCAGGCCACCATGCAGCGCATAGCCCGCCACTGGTTAACCGATTTTCATGGAGTCATCGCATGACAGAAATACAGACCTCCGTCAGCAAGCCGCGCATCGAGATCCGCTACTGCACCCTCTGCCGCTGGATGCTGCGCGCCGCCTGGCTGGCCCAGGAGCTGCTCTCCACCTTCGACAGCGAGCTCGGGGAGGTGGCGCTGGTGCCCGCCAGCAAGGGGGAGTTTCGCATCCTGGTAAACGGGATCCAGGTGTGGGACAGGGTGGCCGACGAGGGCTTCCCCGAGGCGAAAGAGATCAAGCAGCGGGTGCGGGACGTCATCGCCCCGGAGCGCGATCTTGGTCACGCAGATCGCAAGCCCGCAGCCGAATAAGGCAACCACACAGTGCAAAAGGGAGGCGACAGCCTCCCTTTTTGTTTGCCATGGCGGCTAACCTGCGGCCTCTGCCCGGGCGGGTTGGCCGATATAGCGGGCCCGCTTGTGGGGCTTGATGCGGCTCACGTCCACCCACACCAGACCGTCGATGCAGTGGTTGAAGTCGGGGTCTATGCCAAAGTCCATGAACTGCACGCCCCCCGGCTCGCACAGCTCGGAGTATTGCTTGTAGAGGGTGGGGATGGCGCAGCCCAGGTGATCGAGGCGGGCCTTGAGCGCCTGGAGATCGCTGCCGTAATCGCGCCCCTCGAACAGGGGCGCCGTCTCGGGATAGGGGCGGCGCGAGGGGGCCAGGGCCAGCTCGGGGGCGAAGTGCTGGCGGTAGAAGGCCACCAGCAGATCCTTGGCCGCCGGCGGCAGGCTGCCGGAGAGGGTCACGGGTCCGAACAGATACCGATACTGGGGGTAGCGGGCCAGGTAGGCCCCTATGCCAAACCAGAGATAATCGAGCCCCCGCTTGCCCCAGTAGGCGGGCTGGATGAAGCTGCGGCCAAGCTCGATGGCAAGTTCCAGCCGGGGCAGCAGCCTCTCTTCAAACCCGAACAGGGTGTGGCTGTAGAGGCCGCTCACCCCTTTGCGCGCCAGCAGCTCGGCCACGGGGGCGAAGCGGTAGGCCCCTATGATGTCGAGGCGGGCCGGATCCCAGAGGATGAGGTGGTGGTAGTCATCGTCGAAGGCATCGAGATCCCGCCGCCTGCCCGAACCTTCCCCCACGGCGCGAAACGCGATCTCCCTAAGGCGCCCCAGCTCGCGCAGGATCACAGAGTGGCCCTGCTCGTGGCGACGATAGAGCAGGATGCGCTGGCCATCCGGGGTCTGCCCGAGCAGCTCGCAGCCGTCCATGGCCTGCTTGAGCTGGCGGCGCTCCTCCGGCAGGGCGATGGGGGCCTCGGTCGCCAGGGGGCCCTTCTTCCCCTTGCCGAGGCGATAGAGATGGCGGCGCACCAGGGCGGCGGCGGTCTTGGGGGCGAGCTCCCCGAGGCTCTGGGGCGGGATGCGCTCCCCCAGGGTGAGGGAGATGCGTCGCCCCTGCTGGCGAAACAGCTGGCGCACCAGCAGCAGGGCGGAGGCGGGCTTGTGGAGCCAGGAGGCGAGATAGAAGGGGAGGCCGTTGCGCCCGTCCAGATGGATGGGCACCAGGGGGGTGCGGGTGCGCCTGGCCAGCTTGATGAAGCCCCCCTGCCAGGGACCGTCCTTCACCCCCTTGGGGCCGAGGCGCGACACCTCGCCAGCGGGGAAGATGATGAGGGCTCCCTCCTGGGCCAGGTGTTCCCCCATGGCCAGGATGGCGCGTCGGTCGGTCTTGCCCCCCAGGTTGTCCACCGGCAGCAGCAGGGGACGCAGGGGGGCAATCTGTGCCAGCAGCTGGTTGGCCACTATCTTGACGTCGGGGCGGATGCGGCCGAGCAGGCGCAGCAGGGCCAGCCCGTCCAGGGATCCTATGGGGTGGTTCGCGACTATCATGACCCGGCCGCTGGCGGGGATGTTCTCGAGCTCGGCCTCGCTCACCCTGTAGTCAAAATCGAGGGCGCCGAGGGCCTGCTCGACGAAGTCGAGGCCGCGCAGGTGAGGATGGCGCTCGGCAAACTCGGCGAAGGCCTCCTCGTTGAGCAGCCAGCTCAGCCCCTGCCGGAGCAGGGGACGGATCAGGGGTTGGGTGGCGAGGCGGGGCAGATGCTGCCCCAGCAGGGTATCGACGTTGAACATGGGCAAGGCTCCGCGGAACGTTGCCTCAGGGTGTCGCGCCCCGGTTTCCCCTTTGTGGCAGCGCCGTGACGGTTTGATGACTTGGGGCTGAGAGCCCCGCTCATACCACCGTTATTGCTCCCGCCAGGCCCCGCTTATACCGCCGCTATTACTCCCATCCAGCCCACTCAGGAGCGCGTCACTGCTCCCGCCAGGCCGAGGTGAGCCGCACCAGGGCCACCAGGGTGGCGACCGCCTTCTCCATGGATTGCAGCGGGATGAACTCGTGCTTGCCGTGGAAGTTGTGGCCACCCGTGAAGAGGTTGGGGCAGGGCAGACCCATGAAGGAGAGGCGGGCGCCGTCGGTGCCGCCGCGAATGGGCTTGATCCTGGGGACCACGTCGGCGGCCTCCATGGCGGCCCTGGCCAGCTCGACGATGTGCATGTGCGGCGCTATCTGGCTGCGCATGTTGCGGTAGTTGTCCTCTATCTCAAGGGTGATGCGCGCCTTGGGGTTGTCCAGCTGCAGGGAGGCGACCCGCTCCTTGAGCTGGGCCTTGCGGGCGGCGAAGCAGTCATCGTCGAAGTCGCGGATGAGGTAGTGCAGTGTGCTCTCCTCCACCGTGCCCTCCATCCGGGCCAGGTGGAAGAAGCCTTCGTACCCTGCCGTGCACTCCGGGGTTTGCTCGGGGGGCATCTCGGCGTGGAAGCGGGCGGCCAGGGTCTGGCTGTTGATCATGCTGCCCTTGGCGGTGCCGGGGTGCACGTTGTTGCCGATGAAGCGCACTGTGGCGCTGGCGGCGTTGAAGTTTTCATACTCCAGCTCGCCGAGTTCACCGCCATCCACGGTATAGGCCCACTTGGCCGGAAATCTCTCCAGGGGGAACAGATCGGCGCCGCGGCCTATCTCCTCGTCCGGGGTGAAGCCTATCCAGAGATCCCCGCGGGGGATCTCGGGGTGGGCCAGCAGGTACTGGGCGGCGGTGAGGATCTCGGCGATGCCCGCCTTGTCGTCGGCCCCCAGCAGGGTGGTGCCGTCCGTGGTGATGAGATCCTGCCCCAGGTAGTTTTTCAGGCAGCGGTACTGGCGAATGGCCAGCACCTCGTCCCCCTTGCCGAGGCAGATGTCGCCTCCCTGATAATTCTCAATGAGCTGGGGCACCACCTGTTCTGCCTCGTAATCGGCGGTGTCCATGTGGGCGATGAGCCCGATGGCGGGCGCCTGTGGCTGGTTGCCGGGCAGGCAGGCGGTGAGGTAGCCGTGCTCATCCAGGGTGACCTGGGTCAGCCCAAGCTGGGTCATCTCCTCGCAGAGGGCGCGGGCGAAGACGATCTGGCCCTCGCTGCTGGGACAGGCAGGATTGGTCGCATCGGAGCGGGTATGAAAAGTCAGGTAACGCAGAAAACGCTCAAGCAGGGTATCCATTGGCAGGCCTCAAACCACAAAAGAGGCACCATTGTGGACAAGACGGCCGGGCTGATTATTGCGTCAGCGCAGTTTTTGATGGATTTGTCGGACCCGGATCCCGGGGGGACGCTGGGGAAGGGGGCTCAATTCGAGGGCTTTGTGAATAAAAATTCCGAATTTAAAACTCATCATGCATATGCGAAAGGGCTGAATTTCCCCCCGGCCCAGCAGTGGCAAGGGGTCGGGAAAAATGGCCGGTTCCCCTGTTATTTTCAGGGCCTATCCTGAGCGGCCTCATCCCTCGCCATCCCAGAGCCAGCCTTGCTGGCAGCAAGATTTGGCCCATCGATCAAAACCCGTTTTTTAACACGATTTTTTATTGTCAGTGGCGCCGGTAAGTGTGTACACTCCGCGCCGATCCGAGGGTAACCCTGAGCAGGCAGAGGCCGCCAGACACCGACAGGATCAGACGCCTATAGGGCGAGGCACGCAGAAACGACAGACACTGCTGGGGAATGGTTTCTTTAATACCGGTTAGGCTCCGGTATCAGGGAGAACAACAGACTCTCATCACCTACTGACCGAGTGGGCCAACGGCTCATCATCTTCCCTTGTCATGGGCGGTCACTGGCGTTGAGCGGGCTGTGGTGGTTGTCGTTCATCAACACGCGTGCGTGCTGACGTCTACCCTTCTCTTCCTTGAACCTCTCTCCTTTTGTCGGGATGGCTGCCGAATGATGAACGAACGGCGTGGCTGATGCCGGTTGTCATCAAAGTACCGCGGCGCCCCATTACAGTGGCA
This sequence comes from Aeromonas sp. Marseille-Q7275, assembly GCF_965119515.1. NCBI lineage: Bacteria > Pseudomonadati > Pseudomonadota > Gammaproteobacteria > Aeromonadales > Aeromonadaceae > Aeromonas > Aeromonas sp. Marseille-Q7275. The sequence goes on along the minus strand of NZ_CBCPLW010000009.1, from coordinate 6,259 downwards.
CCGCATACCGTTGAGCTTGATGTAAAGCCACCAGCCCCACATCAAGACTCGTTACTTCCCAAGATCCACCAGGCAGCCTTGGCTTGCCGCGATGTGCAACAGAGGATCTGGCTGCGACAAGGCCCAGGGTCAGGCAACAACGCCTGCCGCCGCCGGCCGTGACGCACCGGGTGCCCGCAGGCAGCCCTTGCGCGCCGCATGTTGCAATCGATGGTCTGGATGTGATTGAGGGTAACGAAGGCGGCCTTCTGGCCGCTCATTTGCGAGGCATAGCCCATGACTAACTGGTCCAGCAAGGACTCCTTGAAGGTCTACAACGTTCCCTACTGGGGTGCGGGTTTTTTCAATATCAATGACGCCGGTCATGTGACCGTCTCCCCCGACAAGTCTCGTCCCGGGGCGCATATCGTGCTGTCCGAGGCCATCGAACAGCTGCGCCAGTCCGGACTGACTACCCCGGTATTGCTGCGTTTCCCCGACATCCTCAAGAGCCGGGTCGATGCGCTGTTCAACGCCTTCGGTCAGGCCATCGAGAAGTCAGGCTATGAAGGGGACTACCTGTGCGTTTACCCGATCAAGGTAAACCAGCAGCGTCGCGTCATCGAGACCATCAGTCAGTCCTACAGCGACAAGCCGCGGCTTGGGCTGGAGGCCGGCTCCAAACCGGAGCTGCTGGCCGTGCTGTCCCATCATCATGAGCAAGGGTCCGTCATCGTCTGCAACGGTTACAAGGACCGCGAATACATCCGCCACGCCCTCTTGGGCAACCTGATGGGCCACAAGGTCTACATAGTGGTGGAGAAACCCTCCGAGCTGGAAATGGTGCTGGACGAGTCAGTTCGCCTCAACATCAAGCCCAACATCGGGGTGCGCGCCAAGCTCGCCTCCACCGGCTCCGGCATGTGGGAATCGAGCGGCGGCTCCATGTCCAAGTTCGGCCTCTCCGCCTCCCAGATCCTGGCGCTGGTGGAGCGTCTGCGCAGCCTCGGCAAGCTGGACTGCCTGCAACTGCTGCACTTCCACCTGGGCTCCCAGATAGCGAACATCCGCGACATCCAGGGCGGCATCCGCGAGTGCGGCCGCTTCTATGCCGAGCTGCGTCGCCTCGGCGTGCCCATCGACGTGGTCGATGTGGGCGGCGGCCTGGGTGTGGACTATGAGGGCACCCGCTCCCAGAGCCACTGCTCCGCCAACTACAGCCTCTCCGAGTACGCCAACAACGTGGTGTGGGGCATAGGCGATGTGTGCCGCGAGTTCGACCTGCCGCACCCGACCATCATCAGCGAGTCCGGCCGTGCCCTGACCGCCCACCACGCCGTGCTGGTCACCAATCTGATTGGTGCCGAAGGGGTGGAAGTGAACGACATCCATGCGCCGGATGAAGACGCCCCGACCATTTTGCAGAACATGTGGAAAGGCTGGCTGGACCTGCGCGGGGAAGATCCCTCCCTGCTGGAGATCTTCCACGACTCTGTGGCGGATCTGGGGGATGTGAACGCCCAGTTCACCATGGGGCTCTTGAACCTCGAGCAGCGCGCCTGGGCCGAGATGCTGCACCAGAACACCTGCCTGGCGCTCAAGGAGCTGCTCAACCCGGTCAACCGCAACCACCGCGCCCTGGCCGACGAGCTCTCCGAGAAGCTGGCAGACAAGTGCTTCGCGAACTTCTCCCTGTTCCAGTCCCTGCCCGATGCCTGGGGCATAGGTCAGGTGTTCCCCGTGATGCCGCTCACCGGCCTCGAGCGTCCGCTCACCCGCCGCGGCATCCTGATGGACATCACCTGTGACTCCGACGGTCAGGTGGAGCACTACGTCGACGGTCTGGGTGTCGAGAGCACACTGCCGATGCCGGAGTATGGCGAGAACGAAGAGTGCCACGTCGGCTTCTTCCTGGTGGGTGCCTACCAGGAGATCCTGGGGGATCTGCACAACCTGTTCGGTGACACCCACTGCGCGGAAGTGTGGCTGGACGAGGAAGGCAAGATGGACATCCGCAACGTGGTGCGCGGCGACACCGTCGACCAGCTGCTGCGTTACGTCAACATCGACCCCTCCGTGATCCGCGAGAACTACCAGCGGATCGTCTCCCACCCGGCGCTGGACGACGCGACCCGCAAGGCCCTGCTCGACGAGCTGGAGCTGGGTCTGCAAGGCTACGCCTACCTGGAAGACGAATAAGCCAGCGGCTTGTTTCCCCGTCGGTCAAAAGACGGGAATGAAAAACGGCGCCTTCGGGCGCCGTTTTTGTTGCGCCATTCGCACGGCGGGGAGCAGAGGGGGGCTGCTTCCTCCTGGCAGGAGACATCTGGGACTGCTCAGACCCGGGATCCGGCCACTATCCACCTCTGCCCCTCATCTCCCTTGATCCAGGTCAAAGGGGACTCGGGCCGGTTATTTTACGGTCAGGAGTGATGTTGTCGGGATGTAACATAAGGATGTGCGTATGGAACTCAAAAAGGATCCGAGATGCTATACCGACGTCTGTATCGACGGTAAGTGGTATCACTACGATCACTGCAGCACCCAGGTCTACATGCTGATGGGGGGCGCCGCGCCCAGCCTGCAACTGACCTGTGAGCCCGGCAGCGAAGAGGAGCTGATCGCCATGCTCCAGCAGCTGACCCGCAGCTGACGGTCTGTCGGCCATCTGGCGCCTTGCCCCGATGGCCCGCTTTGCTCAGCCCGCCTTGCGGCCAATGATCTGTTTGCCCATCTCCAGCATCGCCGTCGCCGCGGCATAGCTCTCGTCTGACTTGCCTATCTCGTCCGCCACATAGAGAAAGTCTGACTTGTACTTCTCCACCGCCTCGCGGGGCGTGGCCGCGTCAATGAAATCCTCTTCCACCTCGAACCCTTGCGCCAGCAGCGCTTCCTTCTCGATGAGGAAGGTGGGGGAGGCCATGTCGACATAGGTGTATTGCTGACGACGGGAGGCGGGGACGCTGAAGAACTGGTATCTGGCCATCGGGTGTTGCTCCTCTGAACGGGGGGTCTGCTATGGGGAACACTCGACGCGCCCGACAAGAAAAGGAGCATTCGAGTCTTGTGGCAGACTACCTTGCGCCGTGAAGGAGCGCAATCGGGCAGATGATTGCCCCGATCATACGGGCGCACGCCTCACCCATTCGTCAGGCGAGCACACCCTCCAGCGCGAGCCGGGGGCATCGGGGGCACAGCGGGCAAGCAACTGCTCCCCCGCCATGGGGCGCCCCAGCAGATAGCCCTGCAGGGTGTCGCAGCCGAGCTGGGTCAGCAGGGTGCGCTGCTCCGGGGTCTCTACCCCTTCGGCCACGATGCGCATTCCCAGGGCCTGGCCCAGGGCTATGATGGCGCCGATGATGGTGGCATCGTCGCCTCCCTGCTCCAGGGTGGTGACGAAGCCCTTGTCTATCTTGAGCTCGTTGGCGGGGAAGCGCTTGAGGTAGAGCAGGCTGGAGTAGCCGGTACCGAAGTCATCGATGGAGATGCCTAGCCCCAGCTCTGCCAGGCGATTGAGGATGGTCAGGCTCTCCTCGGCGTTTTGCATGGCGGTGGATTCGGTGATCTCCAGGGTGAGGTGGCGCGCCTCGAGCCGGTGGCGGGAGAGGGCAGCCTCCACCACCTCCAGCAAGCCGGGGCTGGCCAGCTGTATGGTGGAGAGATTGACCGCCACACTCCAGTCGTGATGACCCGCCTCCCGCCAGGAGCTCATCTGACGGCAGGCCTCGTCGATGACCCAGTTGCCGATGGGGATGATGAGCCGGGTCTTCTCCGCCAGGGGCAGGAAGCTGGCCGGTGAGATGGCGCCATGTTCCGGATGCTGCCAGCGCAGCAGCGCCTCGGCGCCGACCACCTGGCCGCTGCGGGCGTCGTACTTGGGTTGATAGTGCAGGGCGAGCTCCCCCCGCTCCAGGGCATGGCGCAGCTCCTTTTGCAGCAGGAACTGCTGGTGGGCGTTGGCATTCATGGCGCTGTCGAAGTAGTAGTAGTCGTTGCGCCCCCGCTCCTTGGCGTAGTACATGGCGGCATCGGCGTTGAGGATCAGCTCGTGCAGGCTGGTGCCATCCTGGGGATAGACGGCGATGCCGATGCTGGCGGTGATGTGCAGGCTGTGGTGCTCCCAGGGGTAGGGCTGGGCCAGGGCTGCCAGCAGCCGCTCGGCGAAGGCGGTGGTCTGGGTGATATCCCCCGGCGCCAGGGCCAGCACGAACTCGTCGCCGCCAAAGCGCGAGGCGGTGTCGCTCCCCCCAAGCAGCCCGGTGATGCGCGCCGCCACCTCGGCCAGCAGCAGGTCACCGGTGTGGTGACCGTGGGCATCGTTGATGATCTTGAAGCCGTCGAGATCGAGAAACAGCAGGGAGAAGCTGCGCTGGCTGTGCTGACACTCCTGGATGCGCTGCTCCAGCCGGTCGGCAAACAGCAGCCGGTTCGGCAGCCGGGTCAGGCTGTCATGAAGCGCCAGCTTGAGCAGCTCGTCGTGAGCCAGGTGCAAGGAGGTCGAGAGGCGCGCGGCGTGGGCATCCAGCAGGGAGAGCACCAGGGCGATGGCGAACACCGCCAGGGTCACTATGATGACCACGGTCGCCAGCCACTGGGTATCGAGGCCGGTATAGAGGGCGCCGCACAGGCTCCCTTCCGGGAACTGGGCCGCCGCCATGCCGGTGTAGTGCATGCCGATGATGGCGGCCCCCATCACCAGGGAGGCGAGGGCCTTGCGAAAGAAGGCGCGCGGCGTGCTGTTGCGCAGGCGAAACGCTATCCAGAGCGCGGCGCCGGAGGCGAGCACGGCGATCAGGATGGAGAGCACGAAGAGGCCGCGGTGGTAATGAATGCCGGGATCTATCTTCATGGCCGCCATGCCGATGTAGTGCATGGTGGCGATGCCGGCCCCCATCAGCAGGGCGCCCCCCGCGACGTGAGGCCAGGGCAGCTCGGGGCGGCTCACCAACCAGAGCGCGAAGGCCGAGGAGCCGATGGCCGCCACCAGGGAGAGGCCGGTGAGGGTCAGATCGTAACCGAGCGCTATGGGCAGGTTGAAGGCGAGCATGCCGATGAAGTGCATGGACCAGATGCCAAGCCCCATGGCGAAGGCGCCCCCCGCGAGCCAGAGGGCGGCGGCCCGTCCCTGACTCTGGCTCACCCGGCTCGTCATGTTCAGCGCCGTGTAAGAGGCGAGCACCGCCACCAGGATGGAGAAAAACACCAGATCCTGGCTGTAATAACTGTCGAGCATGGGGTGGGTCGCGGTCACTGTCACTCACTCTGGGATGAAAAACGGCCTGAGCCATGGCCGGACTGGAGAGGAAAATCGGGCTGGGGATTGTACACCAGAGGTGCCCCAAACCGGCCAGCGATACGTACCAAAATGGACCCTGGATCAGAGTAAAAGCACTGAATTTATCCCCCGATGGCAAGGCCCTCCCACGCCCAGTCCAAAGGCGGGTTCCAAATTTTCCCGCTTGAAAAGCAGGGATATGACCACAATGGTATCTGTCATCACGGCACTACCTGTGCCGATGCGCATCTTGCCCAGTGGCCGTCGCCCCACCCCCCTTGGCTGTGTCGTCGCCCTGCGGGGGACGAGAATGTGCTATTTCCTGATAAAATAGATAGTTAGATGACTCCTTGTGCACCATTCCACAGTTTCCGTTGGGGTGGGCGGCTATGATGGGGTGGCAATCACCACCACAGGGAGCAAGCATGATCAGCCATATCGACCATCTGGTATTGACGGTCAGCGACATAGAGCGGGCGGTGGGGTTTTACAGCCGCGCCTTCAAGATGGAGCCCATCACCTTCGGGGCGGGGCGCCGGGCCCTGCGCTTTGGCAATCAGAAGATCAATCTGCAGTTGCTGGGGGAGGAGCCGCGCAACCGGGCTCAGGTGGGCTCTGGGGATCTCTGCCTCATCACCCGCTGGCCCCTGGATCAGGTGATGGCCCAGCTCGCGAGCCAGGGGGTCGAGATAGTGGAGGGGCCGGTGACGAAGAGCGGTGCCTGCGGCCCCATCGAATCTGTCTATTGCCTGGATCCGGATCGGAACCTCATCGAGATCAGCCGCTATCGCTGAGCCCCGATGCATCAGGGCCGGTTTTCTTCCCCTTTGGCGAGGGCCCTGCGCAGCAGAGGGCGCAAGTTGAGCACCATGCCGCTGAAGAGCAGCAGATAGCCGAGGGGCAGCAGGGCAAAGGGCTCGTGCAGGAATCCCTGTGCATCCACTGTGGTGCCTGCGAGGTTGAAGGCCACAAAGCAGCCGAGCCCGGCCAGGATCAGGAGGGCGC